>JBEVIO010000369.1:0-5330 GCA_040510635.1 Binatia bacterium
CACGAATACCTTCGGCGAGAAGGTGACGATCCGTCCCTTGTGCCGATCGCGCAACTGCGCCGCCGTGGCGAGCAAGTCTTGACGCTCGTCGCCCTGCGCGCCGACAAGGTTTAGCGCTTCGGCGCGATTTAACAATCTACCCTGTAGACAGTTTCTCAAGATTTGCCGCATCTATCTGTTTGAATATCGAATTGGCCGATCGGTTTCAAACCACGCACGGCATTGATCGCGGGAATGCCTTTTAGTTTATAGTTGCCCGAAAGACTTTTGCTATGGTAGGTCTTGAGCCATTAGAAATAATTGAAGCGAGAATAGCGCGGAGGATCGCCCAATGGAAAACTTTGATAACGTGCTCGTCATCGACGCAGACGGCCATGTCTATGAAGGCAATGTCGATTTAGCGCCGCGCATGCCGGAAAAGTGGCGCTCGCAGGCGCCGATTCGATTGCAAGACAACGAAGGCAATTCGCGTATTCTCTTGGAAGGGCGCTTGTGGTCGTCGTCCCAAGGACTGGCTCCCGGGGTATCGGGTCCGATGACCGACAAGGCGCGCGGCTACCGCGCTGGTATGGTCGATCCCGTCGCCCGACTCAAAGATATGGACGAGGAAGGCATCGATGTGGCGATCTTGTTCGGCACCCAAATCGCGCTTACGGTCAATGGCCTCATGAACAAGGAATTGGCCGCCGTGCTCTGCCGCGCGGTGAACGAGTGGCTGGTCGAATACTGTTCGGTCGATCCCAAGCGCTTGCTTGCGGTCGGCTTGATTCCCTGTCAGGATCCGCCCGCCGCCGTGAAGGAACTCGAATATCTAAAGAAAGCCGGGGCAATAACGGCGATGCTCCCGACCAACGTTTACGGTTTAAATAATATGGGCGATCACATGTTCGATCCGATCTACGATTGCGCTCAGGCGATCGAAATGCCGCTCAGCGTCCATCCGCAAACCGGCCATGACGGCGTCCTCGGTGTTTCCGGCGTCATGGGAGCCGGCAGTGAGCGCTTACGCAAATACGCCTACGTGCACATGACGGCCTTCCCGTTCGAACTGATGATCGCCATGATGCACATGATTGGTGAAGGCGTCTTTGATCGTTACCCGAAATTGCGCGTCGGCTTCATGGAAGGCGGCGCCGGTTGGCTGCCGTTTTGGGCCGAGCGCTTCGATGAACACATCGAAAAGCTCGCGCCGCAGATGCCGGATCTAAAACGGCGTCCGAGCGACATCATCCACGGCGAACAAGTTACCTTGACCTGCGAATCCGAAGAGACGGGTCTAGACCGCGTCTTTGCCGCCAACGGCGAGAACACCGTCATGTACGCTTCCGACTATTGTCACTGGGACTGCCACTTCCCTTACTCGGTGAAGGACGTCGTCGATGGCAAAGATCTCTCCTTCGCGCAAAAAGAAAAGCTGCTCAACCAGACTGCCATCGAATTCTTTAAGCTGAAAAATTTGCCCCAGCCCAACGCTCTCAAGACGGCGCGCCAGAGTTGGGAAAACGGCAGCGCCAAGGCCGCCAACGCATAAGGAACGAAACAATGAACCTCAGAAGTTTATTCTTCGTCTTCTTGTTCACGGCCGTGGTTTTTTTTCTGGGCATCGCTGATGGAGCGGAGAGCCCTTATAAAATCAGAATCGGCTTTCCCTCCCTGGCGTTTTCGTACATGCCGTTTTACGTGGCGCAGGAAAAAGGGATCTACAAAAAATATAGCATCGAGTCGGAGTACATTCAGATGGGCACCACGATCCAGCCTCAAGCCGTGGTCGCCGGCAACATCAACTATTTCACCTCGGTCTCGACCGGCATTTCAGCGGCGGTAGCCGGATTACCTTTGGTTATCGTGATCAGCTTTTGCGACAGCTCGCCTTGGGTATTAGTCACACAAAAAGACATCAACAAGCCGCAAGATCTGATCGGCAAAACCGTCGCGCTCTCAGGGATCCGGACCTCGCCGTATTATTTTTTCCAGGCCTTTTTGAAAAAATCAGAAATCAACGAAAAGGATGTCAGCACCATCAACACCGGCGGCACAGCGGACAGCTTTCGCGCATTGACATCCAACCGCGTCGTCGCCACGGTCTTGACGCCACCGTTCGACGATAAGGCGGTGTCGCTCGGCTACAAAAAATTCATGCAGCTTGGCGATCTGGCTGACATTCCCTACGTCGGTTTGGTAACGTCGCAAAACGAGATTAAAACCAACCGCGAGTCCGTGCGTCGCACGGTAGCCGCGGTCATGGAATCTCTCGCCTGGCTGCGCACCAACCGCGCCGAGAGTACAAAGATGATCGTCGACAAATTCAAAGTGAACCAACAGGAAGCGGAAAACACCTACGCGACCTTGATTCGGCTCTTGAACAAAGACGGCAGACTCAATCCCAAAGTCGCGCGCGGCTACCTCGATATCCTGCGCCAGGAGCGGCCGATCCCGACGGACTTCGACCTGCAGAAGGCCGTCGACTTTTCTTTGCTGCCAGCGAGTCGATAGCTGAGTAGTCCCCAGCCTATGCGTTTGAACATCTGTTCTGCGATAATTTTGTCGCTCGTTTTCGGCCTCACCACGACTACGATAGGCTATTCGCAACCGCGCCGAAACATCAAGGTCGTGTTGCAAATCGAACAGACCGGCAAAAGCAGCCAAGAAAATGTGCAGGGCTCAGGCAGCGTTATTATCCGAAGAGGCACGGTTTCCCCCTCCGGCCGGTTGACGGCAGGAGACCGGCAAACCACAGTGCAGCGCTCCAGCGGAATCTTCACTCTCGTTGCGGATGGCGGCGAGTCCATTCTCACCGTCGCCACCCGAGTGCCGCAGAGTGAAGTCGCTTATTATCATAACTACGCCCTCGGCGTCGGCTATATCGAGCGGCGGATCGTATTCAACGATGTCGGTACGTCGCTCCGCGTCAACGCTGCGAGCTTGCCCGACGGACAAATCAAATTGCGCCTTACACCAAGAATCAGCTACTTCTCTGTGGAACGGCCCGGCGCCATCGACTTCACCGAAGCAGCGACGGAGTTGATCGTCCCCAACGGCCAGTCCGTATCGCTCGGTGGTTCGACGACCAACCTACACGAGCTCACCCGCCAGATTCTCGGCTATCGCGACCGGGCAAGCAGCAATGAAACCGGCCTAACGGTGACCGCAACCTTACAGTAATTCTCAACCGTGACCCTTGGATGCTCCGCTAAAAACGCGCCGACGGAACGCTTAGCAAATGAAAAAACTGCTGTTTGTGCCTCTTCTCGTTTTGATCGTTCCTTTCGCTTTTGCCCAACCGAAAGAGCAAAAGCTTCGCGTCGCAACCCGTCTCATCAAACCGTTCGTCTATGAACAAGGCGGCCAGCTTACCGGCTTCAGCGTCGAGCTCTGGCAAGAGATCGCCAAACAGATAAACGCGCAGTCCGAATTTATCGTCACGCCGACGGTCAAAGAATTGCTCGATGCGGTCAAGTCGAAGAACGTGGCGCTCGGCATCGCAGCGATTTCGATCACAGCCGATCGGGAGGTGGAGTTGGATTTTTCCCAGCCGATGTTCGATGCCGGGCTGCAAATCCTGACTCCCGTTCAAGGCGGCCGTGGTGGCTTTGTCGAAGCGATCAAGACCAATTTGTTGTCCACCACTGTTCTCCTCTATGTCTTAGGCGTAGCATTTATTCTTCTCCTGATGGCGCATTTGGTGTGGTTTTTTGAGCGTCGCAACTCCACTGGCATGCTGACTCATCGAGGGTATTTTCCGGGCATCTTCGAGGCCTGCTGGTGGGCTGCTTCGACGCTGGCGACTCAGGCTGATCAGATGCCGCGCGCGGCGACGGCGCGGCTCATCGCGGTTCTCTGGATGTTCATGAGCGTGGTCTTTATCGCGTACTTCACTGCGGCGGTCACTTCTTCATTGACTGTCCAACAATTGCGCGGCGACATTAACGGCCCCGAGGATCTTCCCGGCAAACGCGTCGGCAGCATAAAGGGCAGCACATCGGTGGAATATTTACGCCAGCATAGTGTTGAGCCTGTGGAATTTACCAAGATGGAGGAAGCGTATCAGGCGCTCCAAAACGGCCAAGTCGATGCCGTGGTTTACGACGCGCCCGTCTTGCTCTTTTACGCGGCGCATGAGGGGAAAGGCAAAGTACAAACCGCTGGCGCAATCTTTCGCAAGGAAAACTACGGCATCGCCTTTCCCTCCAACAGCCCCTACCGTAAACCGGTCAACGAAGCGTTACTGAAACTCAAAGAAAATGGCACTTACGATCAGTTGTATACGAAATGGTTCGGCGGAAACGGCTCGTAACTTCAGTCTAGGGTTCCGCATCTGCGGTCTCGATTCGGAAAAAACGCCAGACAGAAACGCCAGACTCTAGGCGCATTAAGTCTTGACAAAAACCCCGCGCCTTGATGACCTAAACGTCAGTTGGAAGGAGGACGCACCCATGCCTTTGAACGGCCATACGATTATCGACGGCGACGGCCATGTGATCGAGGATTGCCAGGCGATCATCAACTTCATGCCCAAGTCGTACCGCGACAAATACGAGACCCATAGTTTTTTTAATCCGTTTCCGCCGCTCGATCATCTTCACTCCGCCAACCTGCATGACTTCCAGCCGGGCGCGTTCAATAAAGTCGGTCCCGACGGCTGGGTCGATTTCTTGGAGGACGTCGGCATCGAAACGACCGTGCTTTACACCACTCTCGGTTTGGCGTTCGGCAAAATCGTCAGCCGGGATTGGGCGATCGACGTTGCGAGGGCGTACAACGACTGGCTCCATGATACCTACATGAAACGGAGCCCGCGTTTTAAGGGGATGGGGTTAATACCGCTGCAGGAACCGGCAGCCGCGGTGGAAGAGCTGCGCCGAATCGTCAAAGAGCTCGGCATGTGCGGCGCCATGCTGCCGTCCACCGGCATCCAGTCCAATCTCGGTGACCAACGCTATTGGCCGATCTACGAAGAAGCTAACCGGCTCGGCTGTGCCATCGGCGTCCATGGCGGCGCCCATGAAAATTTAGGATTGGACGATCTGAGCCCCTATGCGCCGGTGCACTCTTTGGGGCACCCCTTCGGCCAGATGATCTCCTTCGGCGGCATGGTGTTTAACGGCATCTTCGATAGGTACCCGAACGTCAAGTTCGGTTTCTTGGAAGGCGGTATCGCCTGGATGCTCGTTTGTCTGGAGCGTTTCGATCGTTCCTGGGAAACTCACATTCAGCACGATCCGCGCAAGCGCTTCCTCGAGCTTCGACCCAAGGAGAAAGTCAGCGAATATATCGCGCGCCACATCGACGCCGGACGGATATTCGTCGGCTGCGAAGGCGAAGAGCCGGAT
>JBEVIO010000370.1:0-3132 GCA_040510635.1 Binatia bacterium
AATTCTTGCCGCAACCGGGCGTGTCTCCGGACGAAAGGGCGTCAGATCGGTCTACGAAGAACTGTCCAATCTTGAGGAACGAGGAATACCGCTCCTCATCGTCGGTCCAGACCAATCGGAGCAAGTGGCCAAACCGATGGAAAAAATCATGAAAGAGATGTTGGTTCCCTAGACGGAGGTCGCCGATCGCGTCGAGTGCGGAGCGCAACAATCTTGCTGACGCTTCCTGGCGTTAGAAAGTCAATTGCAGATAGAGCATCCCTGCACGAGTCGTAAGGAGGATCGAGGTAATGTGTCGTCAATATCGGCATTTTTCAGCCGATAGCCACTTTGAATGCCTGCCGGAAACTTGGACCCATCGGGTGCCGGCGAAGTTTCGCGACCGGGCACCGCGCCGTATCAGGCTTGCCGACGGCCGGGACGCGATTGTCGAGGAAGGCCAGCCGCTGGAATACCGCGGCACCAATTTGTTCGCGGGAAAATCTCTGGAAGAATTTAATCCGGTTCATTTGAACTTCGAAGGATCGGTCGGTGCCGGCTCGCCGCAACAAAGGCTCAAAGAACAAGATGCCGACGGCATCGACGGCGAGCTTTTGTTCGCCACCGAGGCGCGCAACACCAAGATCAAGGACAAGGACGCATTGCTCGCGCTCATAAAGGCGTTCAACGATTACTTCATAGAGGAATATTGCGCCGTTGACCCCGATCGCCTGGTCGGCGTCGCGGTGATGCCGGATATCGGCGCCGATGAGAACATCGCCGAGATGAAACGGTGCAAGGAAAAAGGGTTCAAGGCGGTGCGGCTGCAGACGTTTCCGAGCGGCAAGAGCACGCCGACGCCGGAGGACGATAAGTTTTATGCAGCTGCTTTAGACCTGAACATGCCGATCACGATCCATACGTCGTTTCCCCGCCGTACGGACGAGCGCGATGTGTATCTGATGAAGTATCCCAAGGACCCGCAGGGCGAGGATCGGCCGTTCGATTTTCTCCAGCGCTTCGCGCGCCAGGGTATTTACCACTGTGGCGCAGTGGAAGCCACACAATTGATTTTCACCGGCGTGTTCGACCGCTTCCCGAAGCTGCAAATCTTCTGGGCGGAAAACAACATCGGCTGGATTCCTTACTTCTATCAGCAGATGGACCAGACGTATAAAGTTAATTGCTCATGGGCCCAGCGGCTTTTGGGTTTGCCGAAGTTAAAAAAACTCCCAAGCGAGTATCTGCGCGAGCACGCCCATTGGGGCGTCTTCGACGACCCGATCGGGATCCAACTGCGCCATAGGGTCGGAGTCGACAAAATCATGTGGTCGACCGATTTCCCACACATCGTGACGCGCTGGCCGAAATCATTGGAACTGGTAGAAGAACAATTTGCCGGCGTGCCGGAGAATGAAAAGCAGGCAATGATCGCGGGCAACGCTGTGAAGTTTTTTCATCTCGACGCGGCGTAGGAAGACAAATCCCGATTTTGCCACAAGCATGCCGTGCTACGCTCCGGCGCACAGAGCCAACGGTTTCTGAGGTGATTATGATCGCATTCGAGGTGTTTCTTAACGGAAATAAAGTCTGCAGAGCCGGTGTCGGGGATCTCGGCGTCTTGACCACGGTACTCTCTTGGGTAAGGCGTGAAGGGCGAAATACAGAAACCAAAGAGCCAGGAAACATTGAAGAGGAACTAACGCTAAATGTCAGTGGCTTACTAAGTTCGAAAAAGGAGCACGTCCGCTGGTCCGAAAGTAAGGTGACGATCGGTGACGAGATACGTGTCCGCGTAGTCAGTGCGGAATCAGTCGATCCGCCGGATGATCGAAGCACAGAAGATCCGGCAGAAGATAAAGGACGCCAAGAGAGATATGTGGAGCAAATGGCCAAGCGCTTTGGCTGGACAATTCAGAAGTGACCTAGGAAGGTTGAGCGCCGCGAAACCCGTCGTTTTTGAGACTCGAACAGACCACAGTCCTAGCTTGTCCCTTCTTACTCACCCTGCAATATTAGAATCCACGATTAACCAAGCGGCGCTTGCAAATTGTAAAGCCGTGCAGCGTTCTCGCCTAAGATTCGATTCTGGGTTTCGTTCGAAAACCCTGCGTTGCGGATGCGCGACACCGTTTCCGGCCATTTGCTGTCACCGTGCGGATAATCGGAAGCGTACATGATGCATTGGTCGCCGATAGCGTTGATCACGGCGGGTAGCATCATTTCTCCCGGCTCGCAGGAAACCACCATGCGGCCTTCGGCGAAAAGCTCGCTCGGTTTGATGCGGCTCTTCGGCCGCTTGCGGTTTAAGACTCCATCGTACATGCGCGGGTTCTTTTCACCGCGCTCGTGCATCTCGTCCATTCTTTCAATCCAATAGGGCAGCCAGCCGCAGCCGGTTTCGAGGAGGCCGAAACGAATCTTCGGAAAAAGATCGACGATCCCTCCACCGACGAGAGAAACCATCGCCGTGGTGAGTGTGAGCGGCATGGAGACCGCTTTGGCGCCCCAGAAATGATCGAACAATTCCTGGCCGACGGTGGGATACATTCCCGTGACCGTGTGAACGCCGACGCCGACGTCGAGCTGCTCGACGGTTTCCCAGAACGGATAAAGCTCGGGATGATCGAGGGTGCGCGTGCCGATGGTCCCCGTGACCATGACACCGACCGCGGCTTGTGATTTAAGGGCGTGTTTCAATTCTTCCGCCGCCGCTTTGGGATCTTGTAGAGCAACGATCGCAGCAAACCGCAGCCGTCCGCCGCTTTGAGCGCAGCGTTCGGAGATCCAAGTGTTGTACGCGCGGGCGATTGCCGTGGCGAGTCCCGCGTGCTCGAGACTATTTATCGACATCAGGACATTTGGATAGATCACCTGCAGATCGATACCCTCGAGATCCAGATCGGCCAGCCGGCCGGAGACGTTGCTGAGATCGAGATCTTTGACCGAGAGCGTCGGTGTCGAATTTGCGATACTTCCCGGCGTGCCGGGACCCCAACCGAACGGCTTGGTGATAAGGCGCCCTTCGATCAAGTAGAATCCGCGTCCGTCGTCGAACGTAACGAAGCGTGGCCGGTTCCGGTAGAATTCTTTGTCCATATAGTTGTCGAAAACTTCCTGCGGAATTTGAGTGTGTCCATCGGCATCGATGAT
>JBEVIO010000371.1:0-6186 GCA_040510635.1 Binatia bacterium
CCAGGCTTTGCGCAGCCCCATCATTTCCAAACCTTGGGTCGAGATGTGCAGGTTTATTTTCACCGTTTCCGGCGGCACGTGCGCGATCCGTTCGACGAATTTAAAACAGGTCTCCAGCAGTTCCGCCTTGGGCACCACTTGATTGATAAGTTTGATGCGCAGCGCCTCTTGCGCGTCGACGTGATCGCCGGTGAGTGCGTAGCGCAGAGCGTTTTTGAATCCCACGAGCGCGACCCAGATAAAATCCGTGTTGGCGGCGTGGCGGACTTGAGGCTGGCCAAAAACCGCGTCATCGGCGGCGATGGTCACGTGGCAGGTGAGGGCAAGCGAAGCGCCCGCGCCGAGACACCAGCCGCTCACTGCCGCAATGATCGGTTTCGGGTACTGCCAGCGGTAGAGTTGCCTTTGGAGAATGTCCTTGCGGTCCGCGTCGCGAAATTTGTTATAAGTCGCATTGAGCGAAGTTCCTTCGGGAACGCCGTAGGGCCAGGCCGTCGGCGGCTCCTCGCCGCTGACGTCTTCACCGACCGAGAAAGCGCCGCCGGCGCCGGTGATAATGACCCCGCGAATCTCCGGATCGGTCTCGGCTTCGGCGAGCGCGCGGTCGAGCTCGCCCATCAGCTCTTCGTTCATCGCGTTCAACGCTTTGGGCCGGTTGAGCGTGATGAGCACGCCGCTTCGTTGCTTCTGATAGAGAATGGTTTTGTAATCTGCCATTTTAGTCTCTCCTGTAGTTTCTAATTGGAAAGGATAAGGGATGAAGGATAAAGGCTGGCGAAAGTCTCGTCGGCGGTATTACTTTCATCCGTTATCCCTGATCGTTTAGCCTTTCTTCTTCGCTCTCGGCCCGAACGGCTCGGGCTGGAACGGGCCATCGCGAAGCTGCAGATACTCTCTAATCCCTTTGTTCGCGCGCGCGTCGTCGAGCGGTTTGCGCAGCTCTTCGCGCAGCATGACGTGCGCCGGCGCGGACATTTGTTTGTCATAGGTGAGCGCGTCGCGTAACCCCATCATGTCGAGGCCCATGGTGGCGACATGCAGGTTAATCTTCACCGTTTCCGGCGGCACGTGCGCGATGCGCTCGACGATCTTGAAGCATTCGTCGATCAATTGATCCGCTGGCGTGACTTTGACGACCAGACCGATGCGCAATGCTTCTTGCGCATCGATGTGATCGCCGGTGAGACCGTAACGCAGGGCGTTCTTGTAGCCGCCGAGCAATGTCCACATGAAGCTCGTATTGGAGCCGTGGCGCACTTCGGGTTGCGAGAAGACGGCGTTTTCAGACGCGAGGGTGATGTGAGTGTAGAGCGAGAGCCACGAGCCCGCGCCCATAGCCCAGCCATTGATCGCGCCGATGATCGGCTTGCCGAATTCCCACATGCGGCGAAAATTCCTCGGATCGACGCGCCACGAGTCGATGACTTCCGCGGCGGTTTGTCCGGTCACGATGCCGTAGGGCCAATGGATATCGCGGCGCCGGCCGGCGCGATTTCCCTGGTCCATGCCGGCGGAAAAGGCGCGTCCGGCGCCGGTGAGCACGACGGCGCGCACTTCGTTATCTTCTTCAACCTCGTCCAAAGCTTGCTGCAGCTCTTTGATCATGCTCCGGCTGATCGCGTTCATCGCATCGGGACGATTGAGCGTGATTAAAGCGCCGCCGCGCTGCTTCTCGTAAAGGATTTCTTTGTAGTCGGACATTGAAACTCCTTGGGTTCAAATCGTTTAAGAAAACGTTTCGAACCACTCGAGCTATTTTTTAGCTTTTCTCTCTTCTTCCAACTGCTTTAAAAAAGAAAGATCCATCACATCGGCGCCGTTGATATTCATCGTCGAAAGCATGCGGTCGCTGGCGATCATGTTTTCCATCGCCTTCAACGTCACCACCGGCAAACCCGGCGTGACTTGGGTGTAGACGCGGCGGGTTTCCTCGAGTTCGTCCGTGTTGTTGGACTTGTAGAACTCGCCGAGATATTTATGCACGGCTTCTTTGTTTTTTTCGTCGCGATAGAAATCCATGCCGTCGGCCAGACCGCGCATGAAGTTCATTACCGTCTCGCGATCGCTCTTGATGAACGAGCGCAAGGTCACCGGGCCGGCGACAACGTATTCGTAGTCGCTCTTGGAGAAATCTACCCAAACGGGCAAACCCGCTTTGCGCGCGCGCAGAGTGATCGGCGGCTGAAACACCGACGCATCGACGTGACCGCCGGCGAGCGCAGCCCATCTCTCGCCTTGGGCGCCGATGCTAAGTAACGTCACGTCTTTTTCATTGAGTCCGAGCTGGCGCACCGCCAGGCGGGCGATGAAATCGGTGCTGGCGCCCAACTGGCTGATCGCGACTTTCTTGCCTTTGAGGTCCGCCGGCTTCTTGATGTTCGGGTTGCTGACGAAGACATAATCAAGTTTATTTCCGGTAGCGCCGAGCACGACGAGGTCTTTAGCGCCTTGAGCCCACGCCAGGATGACTCCGGAACTTCCTTGTTGGAGCACCGTGACATCGCGCGAGATGAGCGCCTGGACGGCTTCGCGGCCGCCGCGCATGAAGATCGGCAAAACCTTCAGTCCATATTTTTCAAAGGAACCGGAGCGCTGCGCCACCCAGAAAAAACTGGTCGAACCGCCGAGAGCGTAGGGCACGCGAATCTCTTTGAGCGGTTTGGGTTGGGCGAAAACCGAGTACTGAGAGACCAGCGCATATATGAGAATCAAGGCGAGTGAAACGAGCGGTTTCATTCTCCCTCCAATTCAGCAGTCCCGCGAATCAAACTCGCCTGAATTCCCGCAGCGTCACTTAACCTGGATTCCGGCTTTCGCCGGAATGACAGGCGAGCGTGAGCGATGCTCCGGAGAAACGTCGCTTGAATTATCACCACCGCCTCACCTTCATTGAATCTGCACTACAGCGTCCACCGCAACCACTCCGTTGCCCTGTGACAAAACAATCATTGGATTGATGTCCAACCCGACGAGCTGATCGCCGAGCTCGATGGCGAGACGCGACACGCCGACCATCGCGTCGCACAGCGCATCGATATCCGCGGGCGGTTTGCCGCGGACTCCCTCGAGAATAGCAAAGCCGCGCAAGCGCTTGAGCGTGTCGCGCGCTTGGTCGTGAGATAACGGCGGAATGCCGACGGCGACGTCTTTGAGCAGTTCAACCAGAATACCGCCGATGCCGCAGAGAACGACCGGCCCGAAGAGCGGATCGCGTTTGATGCCGAGAATCATCTCCACGCCGTCCCTTGCCATGCGCTGCACGACAACGCCGTCAAGCTTGGCGTTAGGCGCGCGGCGGCTGACTTCACTCAACATGCGCGCGTGAGCCTCGCGAACTTCGCTGGCGTTAGACAACTTCAGGGCGACGCCACCGACATCGCTCTTGTGGGTGATCTCGGCCGATTCGATTTTCAGCGCGACGGGGAAACCCATGCCTTCGGCAGCGGCCACCGCTTCATCGGCGCTCTGAGTCAGCACCGTCGGAACGACGGGTATGCCGAATTGCTCGATGAGATGAAAGGCGGCTTGCGCCGGCAAAATCCCGGAGGGAAGCTTCGCTGGAGGAGTGGGCGTGGCAGCCCTCACCAGCTCCGGCTTGCTGGTTTTTTTGAACTCGTGATAATCGGCCAAATTTCGGATGGTGGCGGTGGCGCACTCGGCGCCTTCCATGAGCGGCACACCGGCTTGGCGTAAGGGCAACAGAATCTCCGGATCCACTGGGCCGCCGACAACCGAGCTGAAGCATACGATGGGTTTGGGGCTCGATGCCGCTGCTTTTTCTATGGCCGCCGAAAAGCGGTTGCCGCTCTTTAGCTCTTTCGGCCGCGGATCGTTCGCTTCGAGATTGATGGTCACCACGTCGATGTTGGCGTCGTCGATCAGCGCCTGAAGCAGGCGCGGAAAAATCTTATCGTTGTCGTACATGGCGCCGGTGCCGTCGAGCGGATTGTTCATGTTACCGAAATCGGCGACGCTTTCTTGCAGCTGCGATTTTGTCGTCTCGGTCAGCTCGGGAACGTCGATGCCTACGTTGGCCGCTGCATCGGACACCAACGTGCACTCGCCGCCTGAGCCGCTCAGCAGGCCGATGCGCCGGCCGCCGTTGTAGCGCTTGACAAAGGTCTCACAGGAAAAGACGCTGACGGCATCGATTAACTCATTGAGACTGCGGACCGGAACGATACCGCCCTGGCGAAAAGCGGCATCGACGACTTCCGCTGAGCCGGCCAAGGAGCCGGAATGCGTTGCCGCAGCGCGTTTTGAAACTTCGGATCTTCCGCCTTTGAGAATGATCAGCGGCTTGTCGTACTCTGCCGCTTTGCGCGCGACGGCGAGTAGTTTTTCCGGCTGCTTGAAGCCCTCGACAAAGGCGGCGATCACGCGCGTGTTTTCGTCTTCGACAAAATAGTTGAAGTATTCCTCGAAGGTCGCGCCGGACTGGTTGCCGCAGGAAACGATGTGACTTAAGCCGACGCGGCGATTGAGCATCAAGGCATTGGCGATGGTCGTGCTGAGACCCCCGCTTTGGGAAACCAGCGCGACGGGGCCGGCCAAAAAGCCGGAAGGAATGGCGGAGGCAAAAAGCGGCGCCTTGCCGAATACATTCAATACGCCGTAGCAGTTGGGTCCGCAGATGAGAAAGCCGCGCTCGCGCGACAAGGCTTCGAGGCGCGCTTGGCGCGCTTTTCCTTCGGCGCCGGTCTCGGCGAATCCCGCGGCGAAGACAACGGCGGCGCGCGTCCCGGCGGCTGCGGCGGATTCCAACAAGTCCGGCACATGCCGGTTGGGCACCGCGAGCACGACGCAATCGACAGGTTCAGGAATCGCACCGATATCCGGATAGCAAGGGCAATCCATCACCTCGGAGTATTTTGGATTAATGGCAACGATTCGGCCGGAATAGCCAAAGTTTTTCAAGTTGCGGATGACCCGGTTGCCGCGCGGTTCGCGATTGGGCAGAGCGTCGGCGCGCTGCGACGCCCCGATAACCGCGACCGAACGCGGCTTCATGAGGGGAGAGAGGTCGCGCCAGGCGACGGCGTCAGGTTGTAGCTGTGTGTTCATAATATATTCGACATCGGGCGACCGCCGGTCGCCCCTACCGCTTTTTGGATCTCGGTCCAAAGGGTTCCGGTTGAAACGGGCCGTCGCGCATTTGCAAATAAGCTTTCGTCCCCTGCGTCGCACGCGTTTCGTCGAGAGGTCGGCGAAATTCTTCGTTCAGCATCATGTGCGCCGGGATCGACAGTGTTTCATCCATACGCAGGGCGTCGCGCAGGCCCATCATGTGCAATCCCATGGTAGAAATCTGCAGATTGATCTTCACGGTCTCGGGCGGCACATGGGCGATGCGCTCGACGATCTGAAAACATTCTTCGAGCAGTTGATCGACCGGGACAACTTTGTTGACCAAGCCGATGCGGAGCGCCTCTTGAGCGTCGACGTGATCGCCGACCAAGCCGTAGCGCAGGGCGTTTTTAAAACCAGCGAGGAGCGTCCACATGAACGTCGTGTTGGAACCGTGGCGCACTTCGGGCTGCGCGAAGACGGCGTCTTCGGCGGCAATCGTGATGTGCGTGTAAAGCGCGAGCCAGCAACCGCCGCCCATCGCCCAGCCGCGCACGGCGCCGATAACCGGTTTGGTCATTTCGAAGATGCGAATCAGCTTGACGTCGTCGGCGCTCCAGTAATTCATGAGGTCCGCGGCGCTCATGCCCGTTTGAATACCATAGGGCCAGTTGATATCACGGCGCCGACCGCTGGTCGTCGCCTGATCGAATCCGGAGCTGAAAGCGCGTCCGGCGCCGGTGATGACGATGGCGCGGATCTCCGGATCAGCTTCGGCTTGATCGAGCGCGTGATGAATCTCTTTCAACATCGGCCGGGTGATCGCGTTCAGCGCTTCGGGCCGATTCAAGGTGATCAGCACGCCGCCGCGTTGTTTGTCATAGAGAATTTCTTTGTAGTCCGGCATTAGGGCTCCTTAGCGAAGGCTATTCAAGCCGTTCGAATCGTCAGATCGCTTACAATAAACGGTTTGAACTTATTGAACGCGTTGAACGGCTGGAACGAGTTCCCACCGTTTTCATCGATACTCCGTCTCGTAGAGATGTTTGATGAAACCGCTGGCTTCCACTTCCCTCACGACGCTTTCGTCGACGAACTGTTTGATGTCAGCGCCCCGCG
>JBEVIO010000372.1:0-3537 GCA_040510635.1 Binatia bacterium
GAGGCGTTGAACTCATGCTCGGCATAAAGGATCAACGATACGTCGATGGCGCGGCGGTGCAGCTCATCGGGCTTTTTGCCGTGGAGCAAATGCAGCAAGTGGCCCGCGGTGCTGTCGTCGTCCGTTTCGGTATCGAGGCGCGTGCCGTTTTCATGGAACTGGTGCCAATAGAAAAGCATCGCACTGAAGCAAGCGGTAAGGCGATTGGCGACGGCGATTTGATCGTGGCCGGGCCCTTCGGGTTCGAGCGTGCCGAGCATCGAGCATCCGGTACGCATCGCATCCATCGGATGGGTGCTGCGCGGAATGAGCTCTAAAACAGTTTTCAAGGCCGGCGGCAAGCCGCGCAGCGCGCGCAGCTTCGACTTGTATTCGTCGAGCTCGGCTTGTTGGGGCAAGTGCCCGTAAATCAGCAAATAGGCGACTTCTTCGAATGTCGAATGTTCCGCGAGTTCATGGATCGAGTAACCGCGATAGGTAAGCCCCTTGCCTTCTTTTCCCACCGTCGCGATTGCGGTGTGGCCGGCGACAATGCCGGCGAGTCCTGCTCCTGGTTCCATTGCCATAGATTTTCCCTCCCAGCCCTATTTGCACCGAAGATCGAGTCCATTTCAAGTTGTCTAATTCTTTTCTGCGGCTCTTGACAGTTTGCCTCTACATTCGGTACCGCTTGAGAGAAGAATTTATCAGAGATTAGGAGTGAACGCATGGCTTTACCGCAGACATTTAAAGCGATGGTCGTTTCCGAGAGCGCAGAAAAAACTTTCTCGCGGGAGGTCCGCGAGCGTGCGCTGGGCGATTTGCCGGCCGGAGAGCTGATTATCGACGTGAAATATTCTTCCTTGAATTACAAAGATGCGCTGTCCGCCACCGGTAACAAAGGCGTCACCAGGAAATATCCGCACACGCCCGGTATCGATGCCGCGGGCGTCGTGGCGGACTCGACGACCAAACTTTTCAGCGTCGGCGATCAAGTTACGGTGACGGGCTTCGATCTCGGCATGAACACATCCGGCGGCTTCGCCCAATATATCAGCGTGCCGGCTCTTTGGGCGACCAAATTGCCCCAAGGCTTATCGCTGAAAGATAGCATGAGTCACGGCACCGCCGGCCTCACCGCGGCGCTGTGCATCATTCGTTTGATGGCAAGCGGATTGACCAAAGAATCGGGCGAAGTGCTGGTGACCGGAGCGAGCGGTGGCGTGGGCAGCGTGGCGATCGCGATTCTCGCCAAGTTAGGTTTCCATGTCATCGCCGCGACTGGCAAAGCGAGTGAGCACGATTTTCTTAATGGCTTGGGTGCCAAAGCGATCATTTCCCGTGAAGAAGCGAACGATACTTCCGGCCGCCCGTTGCAAAAACCGCGATGGGCCGGTGTCGTCGATACCGTCGGCGGCAATATTCTTGCGACCGCGCTTAAGACGACAAAGTACGGCGGCTTGGTCGCCGCCTGCGGCAACGCCATGTCCGCCGAGCTCAACGTCAACGTCTTTCCATTCATCTTGCGCGGCGTCAGTCTGCTCGGCGTCGACTCGGTCGAGATTCCTATGCGCGCGCGGCAGATGGCGTGGAACAAACTCGCCGGCGAGTGGAGCATCGATGTTGGCAACCTTGCAACCGAGGTTTCACTTGAAGAATTGAATCCGAAGATCGATGAGATCCTCAAAGGCGGCATCCGCGGCCGGGTGCTGGTCAATCTCAGCAAATAAACCCTAAAAGATATCTCACCACGAAGGACACGAAGAGCACGAAATTAGAAAGTTCAGTATTCGAATCCTTCGTATTCTTCGTGGTGAACGCATGTTTTTCGGATCACGCAGAACGGTAACCACTTGGCAGAAACAAACATCGACGAATACGCTCTAGGCCATCTTCGCGTCATTGAGCTTGGCGATATTCCGGCGTCTTACGCCGGGCGCTGGCTCGCTGACCTCGGTGCCGACGTCATTAAAATAGAGCCGCCCGGCGGCGATCCGAATCGTTTGCTGCCGCCGTTCGCCGGCAACATCGAACATCCCGAGCGAAGCCTGACGTTTATTCACGCCAACACCAACAAACGCAGCATCGTTCTCGATTTCGAACGCGAAACCGACCGCGAGACTTTCACCAAGCTGCTGGCGTCAGCACATCTATTTATTGAAGCGACGCCGCTCGGTTATCTGGAGAAATTCGGTTTCGACGACACGTGTTTCAAAGAAAAATTTGCAAGCTTGGTTGTCGTTTCGCTGACGCCTTTCGGCCGCACAGGACCCTATCGCCATTACAAAGGCAGCGATGCCATCACCAACGCCACCGGCGGGTTTCTGTTTGGCCAAGGCGACAATACCAAAGGGCAATGCACGGCGCCGAGCCATCTCGCGTATCAAGTGGCCGGCGCGATGGCGGCGATGTTGGGGCTTGCAGGGATCCGTCACGGGAGAGAAACCGGCGCCGGGCAGCGCATCGACATGTCGCTTCAGGAAGCGCTGACTTTCACCAACAGCAGCTCCATCGCGCGCTACAGCCGCGAGAATCGGCTCGAGCGCCGTCCGGGCGCAAAATCCTACGGCGGCGCGGGCACGAACATTTACCGCTGCAAGGACGGCCGCTATGTTCACTTCACCACGAACATGCCGCACATGTGGAGGGAATTCGCGCAGAACTGGATGACCGATAAGTCCCTCGCCGGACCCGAATGGGAAAATCCGCGCTATCGCGACGAACACTCAAATGAAGTCTCCCGGGGGTTTGCCGCTTTCATCGGTCAATTCGGCGCCGATGAATTCGCCAACCAAGCGCAGGCGCGCCATCTTGCCGCGGCGCCGCTCAATACCATCGGCCAGTTCGTCGACTGCGAACAGAATCGCGCGCGCGAGTGGCTGCAAGAGATCGAGCATCCGGTGATCGGTAAATACCGCGCGCCGGGTGCACCGATGCGTCTGTCGCTCACGCCCATGCGCGTGCGTCGCGCCGCGCCTTTGTTGGATCAGCACCGAAAAGAAATTCTCGCGGAACTCGAGAAGCTCTCCGTCGAGTCTTTTGACAAACCGAGCGAGACCGCCGCGCAGCGGCCTATGCTCCATGGCTTGCGCATGGCCGACTTGACGCAGCAATACGCCGGTCCGCTAGGAACGGCATTGCTGGCGTATTACGGAATGGAAGTCGTCAAGATCGAAACGGGCACGATTCCCAGCAAGGAGCGCGAAGCGGCGGTGCACGCTTGCATGAACCGGGCGAAGTTCGGCTGCACGCTCAACTTGCGCAATGCCGAAGGCAAAGAATTATTTAAAAACCTGGTCGCGAAATCCGACGTGGTCGTCGATAACTTCAGCTCCGGTGTGTTGGAACGGCTCGGCTTCAGTTTCGACGTTTTGCAGCAAATCAATCCCGGCATCGTGCAAGCGGTCATGCCCGGCTGGGGATTGACAGGCCCGCTCAAATCTTGGGTTGCCTGGGGCTGGCAGCTACTCGCTTACACGGGAATCATGCGTTTGTGGGGTTATCCCGACTCGCCGATGGAGACCCGGTGCAAGATTGCCTGGCCGGATCGGGTTGGCT
>JBEVIO010000373.1:0-3207 GCA_040510635.1 Binatia bacterium
CGGAAGACTTGACGGCCGACAAACCGTTGCCGGTCACATTGTTCGGCGAAGAATTGATTTTGTTTCGCGACGATCAGGGCCGTCCTGCGCTGATTGGACGCTACTGCGCGCACCAGGGCTTCGATATGGTTTATGGCCGCGTCGAGCCCGGCGGCTTGCGCTGCATGTATCATGGTTGGCTGTTCGATGCTTGCGGCAAAGTCGTGGTGCGTGGCGATTGGTTGCCGGGAGGAGAACAACGAATGTCGGTGGGACAGCCGGCCTATCCGTGCGTTGAGGCCGGCGGTGTGATTTTCACATATCTGGGACCGGGCGAGGCGCCAGCGTTGGTAGTCCATGAATTGTTGGTCAAGCTACCGACGCGTTTCGCGCGGACGAAAATTCTCCGCGACGAAAATTACCTGCAAGGAATTCTCCGGGCGAATGAATCGCCGCTCGACGGTGCGAGATTCGTCATGCCCAATCTCGTGTTCTCTCCGGGGGCGTCAGGCGCAGAAAGTTGGGTGCGCTGGTGTGTGCCGGTTGATGACAGCTCTTATGTGGAATTTACCATTCGGTACTTCGAAGCGTCGCCGATCCCAGGCGAGCCGCGGGATGCAGCCCAGGCGGTCCTGCTCAAAGCGATTGAAGAAATTTGCGCTCAGCAGTGAGTTGAGTCGGAATCTGCGGCCCTGCAACTTCTGTTAGACAAGCAAGCTGCCAAGATGGACGATAACTTCCTCGATGTCGTCGAGGGAGTTCCAGCGCGGCGAGCCGCCGAGATGGGGCGTAACGATCACGTTGGGGAATTGGATCAGCGGATCGTTGGCGCTCCCCGGCTCTTCATAGAAAGTATCCAGCCCATAGCCACCCAGCCGTCCCGAATCGAGCGCCTGGCGCAGTGCCTCGCGCTCTACCAGGTTCGGCTGCGAAACGTTGATCAAAAAGGCGCCGGCTTTAATCACCGCTAGTTGATCGGCGCCGATGAAGTTGACGGTCGCCGCGCTGCGCGGCAGATGTAAACTCACGAAGTCAGAGGTAGCCAGCAGCTCATCGAGAGAACAATAAGTTGCCTGATATCGCTGTTCGACGTCGGCGGGCAAGCGCGTGCGCTGCGCGTAGACGATGCTCATACCAAGCGCGAGCGCGCGCAGCGCCAGCTCGCGACCGATCTCGCCGAGGCCGACGATGCCGAGCTGCTTACGATAGAGTGTGACCATGCCAGGGATGCGCGCCCAGTTACCGTTGGGCGTGTGTGAGCGATCGTAGGCCGTCGGTTCATAGCCGGCGCGTTTCAACTGTTCGACGCTAATGAGATTGGCATTGCGCGTGAGTTGGCGCGCCAGAACGAGCATCAACATCAATCCTTGTTCGGCGGTGGAGATATTCGCCCGCCGGCGAATCGTCAATACTTTCACACCGGCGGTCGCGCAGGCAACTTCGTCGATGTTGCGCGTGGTCAAGCCGTACTTTTGCACGAACCTGAGCGGGCTTCCCGCGGCGGCTATTTCGGTGGCGCCGACCGCCAGCTCCTCGACGACCACAACGGTCGCGCTGGAAACGTTCGCTAACAGCTCTGCCTGGTTGTCGACCAGATGCACCTCTGCCGGATAGATGTTTTGCACCTGCGCGCGGATCTTATCGCACCAGCCGTGAAAGTCCGGCGTGTCGTGTTTGCAAAAATGCGCGAACGCGTCGAAACGCTCTTTCGGGGCGGTGGGATCGAGGACCACTTGGATCAAGCGCAGGAAACTATCGTTTTCGACGACGAATTTCATGTAGGGGTCGTTGATGGCGTGATTTGAAAGGTCCTTGTTCAAAGCCTGAACGAAGTGAAGGATCGTTCCTATTTTGCGACAGATCCTTCGAAGCTCAGGATGCGCTAGGCGCGCACTTTGGACGGTGTTTACGGTTCCGGGTCGACTTTCAAAGCTTTCAAAAATCTCGTCAGCATGTTGTAGGCGCCGATCAGCAGCGTTAGCTCGACGGTTTGGCGCTCGCTGAAGTGTTGGCGCAGTTCGCTAAAAACCGAGTCCGTAACGTCGATCTCCTGTGTCATCGCATCCGTGTAAGCAAGCAGCGCGCGTTGTGGTGCGCTGAATAGTTTCGAGCGTTGCCAGCTTTCCAAGGCCGCGACTTGTTCCGGCGTCAACCCTTCTTTTAACGCGTACGCCGGTCCGTGCGCGCGCTGGACATATTCGACGTCGTTCAGAATCGCCACGCGGATGACCGCCAGCTCTCGGCTTTGGCCGTCGATCTCGGTGCCGTAGCGCACGGCCTGATTCAGCTCAAACCAAGCGTTCGCCAGCGCCGGGCTATGCAACATCAGCCGATAAATGTTTATGAGCCGGCCGCCGCGCGCGCCTTTGATCTTGGCGATGGATTCGGCCAGCTCAGGGTGTTCTGCTTCTTCGATTAAGGGTACGCGAGCCATGATCGGATTCTTAGCCTATCGCCGATGAAATATCTATTGCCGATGCGGTTTCGAGAATTTTGCCGCGCCGGCAATGTTAGTTCTGCTATAATAGACATCGCTGGAAGGGAATTTGCGGAGACGCGGACATGGCTCAATCGGAACGATGGAACAATCGTCTTAAGGCACTGGCCCTGGGAATAGGGCTAGCTCTTACGATGCTTACCGTTCGGCACTGGTACGGTACATTCATGGATGGGCACCCGCCGTGCAATGACTGTCGAGCTGATTTTCCGGGGTTTTACGCCGCGGCCAAACTGATTTGGGAAAAACCTTCCGCCCTTTATGACAACGCACCGCAGCTGGCGATTCAAAAAGCGATTGACAACCGCATAGGCGATTCGATTTTGCCGTTCGCCTATCCGCCGGTCACGGCTCTTGTATTGATGCCATTGGGCTGGCTCTCGTTCCGCATGGCTTTTGTGGCAATTACCCTCGTCAATATGGCGCTGCTTTGGTTTACGCTCAGGCTGTTAATCCGCAAGCTCGGTCTACAAAAGCGACAATCAACATGGTTGCTACTCAGCACGTTTTGCAATTTTGGTGTCCATAGCGTTCTCCTCCAAGGGCAGACTTCATTGGTGGTCTTGTTCTGTCTTACTGCCTTTATGTTCTCGGCAATGAGCGGCAAACAATTCCATGCGGGATTTTGGGCCGGACTTAATTTCTTGAAACCTCAACTCCTCCCGGTGCCGTTTATTGCTCTCACTTTTCAACGGCTGTGGCACGCGCTTTCGATTGCCGCCGTCGTAGTC
>JBEVIO010000374.1:0-3131 GCA_040510635.1 Binatia bacterium
AACCGATCGCGCTCAGCGCCAAAGCGCAGCACCCGAACGCCGGCAAGCTTTTTATCGACCTCGCGTTGTCGAAAGAAGGTCAGGAATTGATCCGCAGCTTCAACCGCATCCCCGACCGCGGCGATGTGACTTCGGAATTAAAAGAAGGAACCAAACTCTACCCCGCCGACCCGCACTGGGGCGACAGCTATGCGAAATATGTGGACGAGTTCCGGGAGATCTTTTTCAAGTGACCGACGAGCGTTCCAACGCGTTGGCCGTAAAAACGTGAATTGTTAAGCAAAACGTAAGAGTAAGAAAACCGCCCATGGGTTCGTATGGCGGATTATGGGATAATTTGGAAAGATTTGTTCCGATTCATTCGATAGACAGAGAATCCGCGACGATCCAAAGTAAAAACTTTATCCGTCTCCAGTTCTTCCCCGAGAGCAACCAGCGTCCCATCGGCAAAGTCCATCGGAACATTTCGATACCTTTCCATCAGAGCAGCGACCCGGTGTAAACTTTTCGCCGATGAAGGAACCAATTGAAATGCACCTCTGAGGATAAACTCAAGACAAATTTTCTGCGCGCGCCAATCTGGTCCGACCAAATAAAGTGTTTCGGTCAACACCGCTTCCGTGGTAACGACATGCCCGGTCCACTTCTCCAACTCGGCAACGCAATCATCGTGCAGCTTCTCGTCTCGGTCCACGAGGGCCACGAATGCACCCGTATCCAGCAAGAGTTCATCTTCCACGGCGCAACCGCCGGATCAAGTAATCGCGATGACGCTGGCCTAGGTCGGGACGACCACTGGCAATGCTGCCAAGAAGATCGCGCACCCGCTCAATCGGACGAATATCCGGCTGGGTATCCAGATATTGCTCCAGCGCTTCGCGAACCACTTCAGATCGCTTGCGTTTTAGCCGTTTCGCCGAGCGTTCTAGTTTGGCAGCAAGATCCGCCGATAATCGCATGGTCAATTGACGCTCCATACAGGATCCTCCGTTGCATTGCATTGTAATGCAATGAAGGACAAATGTCCAAACCTGACGAGTGCAAGCACATCTGAGAGTGCCGCTTTTTCACGGTCGATATTAGAGTTGCACGGAAAAATTCTCCGCCATATAGTTTGCGTATTGACGTATTGCCGCGGTGCGCTATGTTCGTTCGACTTTCCAGCACGCGCAGATGAGGTCTTATGTACGATCTGATTCTCAAGGGCGGACGGATTTACGACGGCTCGGGTATGCCTTCTTTTCTCGGCGACGTGGCGATCCGCGATGGGCGGATCGAAGAGATTGGCAGGATCCATGCAACCGCTGATCGCGTCCTCGATGTCAGCGGTCTCGCCGTCGCTCCTGGTATCATCGATTTTCACACCCACTTCGACGCGCAGCTTTGGTGGGACCCGCTCGCGTCTACATCGCACGAACACGGCGTCACCACCGTGGTCACCGGCAACTGCGGTCTCACGCTCGCGCCGTGCAAACCGGAGAGCCGCGACGCGTTGATCGGCACCTTCGTGCGCGTGGAAGCCATGCCGCGTAAGAGCTTGCAGGCGGGTATTCCTTGGGAATGGACGACGCACGGCGAGTATCTCAACGCGCTGGAACAAAAACCACTCGGTTTAAATGTCGCCACGCTCGTCGGCCACTGCGCCGTGCGCCAGTACGCCATGGGCGAAGCCTGTGTCGAGCGCGAAGCCAACGATTCTGAGATCGCCGAGATGGAAGAGCTGGTCCGCCAAGGCATGGCAGCCGGCGCCTTCGGTTTCTCGACTAACTCCAACCAGAGTCACTATCGCGAAGACGGCAAGCCTGTGGCGAGCCGCTTTGCGGCTCTCGATGAAATCGCGCGCCTTTGCCGCGTCGTCGGCGAGAGCCAGCGCGGCTTGGTCCAGTTCACCCACGGCGCGTTCGCCACGCCCGAGCATGTCGCGCATATCAGCCAGTGGTACGACACGATTCTCAAAGAGACCCAACGGCCGTTGATCGGCGAGAGCATTCGCCACCGCTGGAGCGAACCGGAATTGTGGCGCAAACAATTGAACGACGTCGAAGAGCGCTGCCGCCAAGGCTACGCCGCCTACGCCATGACCAGCACGCGCCCGTCCGTACGGCGCTGGACGTTAAAGGATTCCAATCGACTCGACGAGATCTCGGCATGGAAAACTCTCATGACCATGCCGTTGGAGCTGCGTAAGATACTCTTGGGCGATCCGAAAACCCGTGACGAGCTCGACAAGGCAATGACCGAAGGCAAGCCGATCAATTTCTCGCGCCGCTGGAATTGTATCGCGATCAAAAAAGCCGCACGCGCCGAAAATAAAAATCTCGAAGGTAAAAGCATCGACGAGCTGGCGCAATCCCAGTCCAAGCAACCGATCGACGCGTTCTTGGACTTAGCGCTCGGCGAAGATTTGGAAACGACTTTCGAAGATTCCACGACCCAAGGAGATATTCAGGCGGTCAAGGAAATCTTTAACAATCCGCACGTGCTGCTCGGCCAGTCCGACGCCGGCGCCCACGTCGCCAACGCCACCCCCGGTTTTGGCTACTCGACGATCATGCTCGCCCACTGGGTGCGCGAGCATCAAATCATGAGCCTGGAAGACGCGATCAAAAAATTAACTGTCCTGCCCGCCTCCCTCTTCGGCATCCACGACCGCGGCCTCCTCCGTCGCGGCATGGCCGCCGATGTCGTCGTCTTCGATCCAGAGAAAATAGATTTAGCCGAACCTGAGAAAGTTGCCGACCTCCCCGAAGGCGCCCCGCGCTATATCCAGCACGCCAAAGGAATTCACTACACGATCGTCAACGGTTCCGTCCTGATGAAAAACGGCGGCCATACGGGTGTGTATCCGGGGAGAGTGCTGCGGAGCGTATAAAAAAATTTCGAGTAAATTAGGCTAGAGCCTTGCGACAACCAAACGCAAGACAAACCTTGCAAGAAATCTATTACCTGGGAATTATGGGCTGGATTTTTTAATCGTCCGGCCCTCGCTGGAGGGGGTAGGCGGGGCATTGTAGCATCAAGCTTTATGCATTCTGGACAGATGTAGTCGTCATCAGGCTTTAAAAGCTGAGCCTCAACCAAGCCGAGTTCTGGCCAACCCGGGCATTTAGTATGGAAGTGCCAGCCCGAAT
>JBEVIO010000375.1:0-4010 GCA_040510635.1 Binatia bacterium
GAGAAAGTCGCGCTGGTCGGCGCCACCGGCTCCGGCAAGACCACGACGATCAAGCTGTTGAACCGCTCTTACGATATCCAACAAGGCTTCATCAAAGTCAGCGGCGTCGACGTGCGTGAATGGGACCTGCGTGCGCTCAGGCGCCATATCGGGGTCGTCTTGCAGGATGTGTTCTTATTTTCCGGCGACGTGCGCGCTAACCTCGCGCTCGGCGATCCTTCGATCCCGTTGGAGCGAATCGAACGGGCCGCCCGGGTGGCCAACGCAGAAAGCTTTATTCGCCGGCTGCCCGAGGGCTACGGTGCGCGCGTGCGCGAACGCGGCAGCAATTTTTCCGGCGGCCAGCGCCAGCTGCTGTCACTGGCGCGAGTTCTGGTTTACCAACCGGAAATTCTCGTCATGGACGAGGCGACTTCCAGCATCGATACCGAGACGGAAGCGTTGATCCAAGACGCAATGGAAAAAGTGATGCGCGACCGAACCTGTCTTTTGATCGCCCACCGGCTCTCGACGATCCGCAACGCCGACCGCATCATCGTGCTGCACCATGGCGAAGTTCGCGAAGTGGGTTCCCATGCCGAATTGATGGAAAAACAGGGGATCTATTATCGCTTGTACCAATTGCAGTACGAGCGCGAGGAGTTTAAATTCGCCGCCCATGAGACGCCCGCTAAGCATCTCGCATAATTGGTTGCGCGCCCGATTCGCGCAACGAGATTTTCGCTATCGTGGCATCATTCAATTGACCCTCAAACCGTTTCTCTGGCTAACTTCGCTATGCATTCTCGTCGTCGCGTCTCTTTCGGGCTGCTCGCCATTGTACGTCCTACGCGCCGCTTACGAGGAGGGGAAAATCCTCTGGCGGCGCGAGCCGATCGTCGATTTTCTGAGCAACCCGCAGGTAAAGCCGGACACGCAGGAAAAGCTACAACTGGTTTTGGCCGTGCGAGAGTATGCGCGCGACGTGCTCAAGTTCAACGTCGGCGGCAGCTATTCCAGCTATTCGTACGTCGACCGGCCCGACTTGACCTATATCGTCGTGGCCGCCCCTCAAACCGAGCTGCGCCCGTATACCTGGTGGTTTTTGATCGTCGGTAACGTGCCCTACAAGGGCTATTTTTCCAAAGAAGAGGCCCAAGCCGAAATCGATCGGCTGCACGCTCAGGGCTACGACACCAATATGCGCACTTCGGCGGCCTTCAGCACGCTCGGTTGGTTCGACGATCCGCTGCTGTCGCACTTACTGCGTTACGATAACACGATTCTCAGCGAGATCGTTTTTCACGAGTTATTTCATAACACGCTTTATGTGAAAGGCGCCGGCGCCTTTAATGAAAGCTCGGCGAACTTTATCGGCCATGCCGCCACCAGCGATTTTTTTCGCGCTAAATACGGCGACGGCAGCGCCGAACATTTAGACGCGGTGCAGGCGTGGCAGGAAGAGCGAGAATTCGGCGCCTTTATCGCGGAAATGGCGCGCACGCTCGGCGATCTTTACAGCCGCGACATGCCACACGCCGACAAGTTGCGCTTGCGTGAAAAAGTGTTTGCGCGCAGCAAGGCCGAATGGATGCGCCGCATCGCCGACCGGCCGAGGCATCGGTTTCGCGCCTTTAGCCAGCGCCCGCTCAACAATGCGGTGCTGATGCACTACATCGTCTACTTGAAGGATCTCGATCTGTTCGAGTCGCTCCACGAATCGTGCGGCCGTGATTTGTTGCGCACCGTCAAAGCGCTGCGTCAGGCCGTCGCTAAAGGCGGCGAGCCCTTCGAGGCCGTGCGCACCTGGATGGCTAAGCACAAACAGGAAAGCGCCGTCGGTTTCGTCTCGCCGAGGTAACCGAATCCGTGACGTTTAAAAACGGATGCTAGAAAATTCCGCCGTGCTTTAAAGTCCGGTGGCGACTTTGGCAAAGCGCCGGATTGCCTCGATGTGCGCCGCCGGCGAAGTGAAGCCGGCCTTCATCGTATTGAAGCTCGCGTGCGTTGCGCCGAGGTTTTTCCAAGCTTCGAGCTCTTTGCGCCAAACTTCCTCGGAGCTTTGACCGTGAGAAATTCGCCCTTCAATACCGATCTGGCTGGGATTACGCCCGGCCTCGCGCGCATAGCCGTGGATTTTTTCAATCGCCGCCCGGCATTTTTCATCGGGACTCATGAGCGGAAACCAACCGTCGCCGAGCTTCGCCAAGCGGCGCAGCGCGCGCTCGTCCGTGCCGCCGAACCAGATCGGGATTGGCCGCTGGACCGGCAGTGGTTTGATGCCGGCGTCGGTGATTTTGTGCCAGCGGCCGCTGAAAGTGACCAATTCTTGGGTCCAGAGCAGGCGCAGCACTTCGACCTGTTCCTCCGAGCGCCGGCCGCGGTTTTGAAAGTTTTCACCCAAGGCCTCGTACTCCACCGGGTTCCAGCCGATACCGACACCGAAGCGCAAGCGGCCGCCGCTTAAGACGTCCAGCGCCGCGGCTTGCTTGGCGACGAGCACGGTCTGGCGCTGCGGTAAAATGATGATGCCGGTGGCAAATTCGATTTTTTTCGTTAGTCCCGCCAAGTACGCGAACAGAACCAGAGGCTCGTGGAACGTGTCTAAGTGACTGTAGGGGGGGTGCCATCCTGGGCGGCTGGCCGGATTGGCGCCGATAACGTGATCGTAGGCCAAAATATGGTGATAGCCGAGCTCTTCGGCTGTCTGGGCGTAATCCTTAATGACTGCTGGGTCGCTGCCGATCTCGGTTTGAGGAAAAACCACTCCGACACGCATAGGACCTCCTTTCGATATTGCCCCCTTAACGGAAATTTCTTAAGTTTTTCGCTAGCTACGCTAGCCCCTTGCTTTTCTTCACGGGCGTACGCACATTTCAACCGTATACCTGAAATAAGCTTGACTTAAGCTTCTTGATACCTAGGATAGGGATTAAATTAAAGGGAGGGAGTCTTATGAACGGTTTTCGTACGACGATTCTTTTGGCGGCGTTAACCGCGCTTGTCGTCTGGATCGGCCAAATGGTCGGCGGTCCGAACGGGGCCGTTCTCGCTCTGGTCATGGCCGGCGTCATGAATTTCTTCAGTTATTGGTTCAGCGACAAAATCGTTCTTAAAATGTACGGCGCCCAAGAGATAAGCGCCAATGACGATCCGGAGCTCTACGGCGTAGTTCGAGAGTTGGCAGGCCGCGCTGGTTTGCCGATGCCCCGAGTGTACGTGATCCCGGAGGAGACGCCGAACGCTTTCGCCACCGGGCGTAACCCGGAGCACGCGGCGGTAGCCGTGACGCAAGGGATTCGACGCATCCTCGATAAGCGCGAGCTCGCCGGTGTTTTGGGTCACGAGCTTAGCCATGTCAAACACCGAGATATTCTCATCAGCAGCATCGCGGCGACGCTCGCCGGCGCGATCAGCTACCTTGCGTATATGGCGCAGTGGGCGGCGATCTTCGGCGGCGGCAGCCGCGACCGCGAAGAAGGCGGCAGCAATATTTTCAGCCTGCTGTTCATGATGATCGTGGCGCCGATCGCGGCAATGTTGATTCAAATGGCCGTGTCGCGCTCGCGGGAATATATGGCCGACGAAGGCGGCGCCAAGGTCAGCGGCGATCCGCTGGCGCTGGCAAGCGCGCTGCGTAAGCTGGAAATGGGCGCGCAAAATATCCCGCTGCAAGTGAGCAACGCAACGGCGAACTCGACGGCGCACATGTTTATCGTGAACCCGTTATCGGCCGGCGGCTTCGCTAAGCTATTCAGCACTCATCCGCCGATGGAAGAGCGCATTGCCCGGCTCGAAGCGATGGCCAAAGATATGAGCTACATGCGGAGCTAAAGCCTATTCACCCATTATTCTTGTAGGGGCGACCGGCTGGTCGCCCCTTTTTTTTAAACCAAGAAGATCGATCGTGCATACTTGACCCGATGGAAAGCTGATCGCAAGAGGACGCTCAGGTTCGTAGCGACAATCGGTTTCGGGAAGACTAAGGGAAAAACACAGGAAAACGCGGCGATTATAAGCTAATCACCGGT
>JBEVIO010000376.1:0-12545 GCA_040510635.1 Binatia bacterium
TGGATCTGCAATGGTTGGGGCGGAAAGTACCAAGCATACGAGCAGGATGAACGCGTCGCCAAAGAGATCGCCGCGTTGTTGAAGGTCCCGGTCTTCGATTATCCGGTCGTGCTCGAAGGCGGCTCCATCGAGGTCAACGGCGCCGGCACTTGTCTCACTACGGAACAATGTCTGCTGCACAAAAACCGCAATCCGCATTTGCGCCGCGACGAGATCGAAGATTTTCTTAAAGACTCCCTAGGGGTTAGTCATATAATTTGGCTCGGCGAAGGCATTGCAGGCGACGACACCGACGGCCATATCGACGACATCGCACGCTTCGTCGCGCCAAGTACGGTGGTTTGCGTCGTCGAAGCCGACTCGAAAGACGAGAATTATAATTTCTTGCAAGATAACTACCAGCGTTTGCAGAGCTCGACCAATGAAAAGGGCGAAAAACTTTCGGTCATAGCGCTGCCTTGTCCCGCCCCGGTATATTATGACGGCGCGCGCTTGCCGGCGAGTTACGCGAATTTTTATATTGCCAACGGCGTCGTACTCGCGCCGGTCTTCGATGATCCCAACGACGCTAAGGCGCTGGGCATCCTGCAGGAGTTATTTCCCGAGCGCCGGGTCGTCGGACTACGCTGCAATGAAGTCATCGCCGGCCTGGGCGCGATTCACTGTGTCACGCAACAAGAGCCTGAAGCGCCTTGTTCCTGAAGCACTCGCTTGCGCCAACTGAATTTTGCCGCAGTGCGCGCCGTCGTTCACAGCGGCGTGGGTGCGAATTCCATTTGTGTATTTTGATTATTGCGAATTAAGTGTACCGCGGAATAAAAGTCCCTCGGCCCTTGACAATTTTTCGCACTGACCTATTCTAGCCGGTGTCATGGGCCAGCTCATCCAGATCAACGAACTGCATCAGGCGCGCCGCCGCCGCTCGGAAAAATTGAGCATGGAACAATGCGTGGAGTTGTTGGAATGGAATCTAAAAAAGAGCGTAGACGATTATTTCGTCGCGCCGCGGGAAGAGCGCTCGATACGCGCCACGCAGATTCGCAAGCTCAGTGAGATTTTGGAGTATGCCGTAAGACTCCTCTGATTGCGCCACGGTCGATCGTGGAACTCTCGAACATCTTCGTCCTGATTTTTCTCTTCTTTCTCTGTTTGGGCTTTCTCGGCTGGATTCTTCTCGGCCGATTGCAATCGCTGCTCCAAGAGAGACGCGACGATCCGTCGTTGTTGCTAGTGCAACAGCAGATCGGCGATCTGCGCGCTCAGTTCGGCCAGGCGTTGGATCGCAACGCGCAATCGATCCAGCAACAATTAGGGCAAGTGCTTGGAAACGTGAACGAGCGCCTGAAAGAAAACGCCGAAGTGCTGCACAAAACCCAACAGGGTTTGGGCGAGCGGCTGGACAACGCCGCGCGCGTCGTCGGCAGCGTGCAAAAGAGCCTCGGCGGGCTCGAAGAAGCGAACCGCAGAATTTATGAGATCGGCAAGGATATCGCTTCGCTCCAGGAAATTTTACGAGCGCCAAAGCTGCGCGGCGGGTTGGGCGAATTTTTTTTACAGGACCTGCTCGCGCAGATTCTCCCGCCGGAGCACTTCTCCACGCAATATCGCTTTCGCAGCGGCGAAAAGGTCGACGCGGTGATCCGGCTCGGCCCCTCGTTGGTCCCCGTCGATGCCAAATTCCCGCTGGAGAATTTCAAGCGGATCACGGAAGCGGCAACGGACGAAGACAAGAGCCGGGCAAAAAAACAATTCGTCGTGGACGTGAAGAAACATATCGACGCGATCGCGGCAAAATACATTCTTCCCGATGAGGGTACCTATGATTTCGCCCTCATGTATATCCCAGCGGAAAACGTTTACTATGAAACGATCATTCGCGATGAAGCGGCGGCGGAAAAAAGCCTCTGTCATCATGCTATGAGCCAGCGAGTGATTCCGGTTTCGCCGAATAGCTTCTATGCCTATCTGCAGGCGATCGTTTTGGGTCTCAAGGGCATGAAGATCGAAGACCGGGCCAAGGAAATCCTTCAATACCTTGGCCGTCTGCAAGGAGATTTTGCCAGATTTCGCGACGAGTTCGCGCTGCTCGGCAAACATGTCGGCCATGCTCAGGCGAGCTATCAGAATGCCGATCGCCGCTTGGAACAGTTTAGTCAAAAATTGCTGTCTGCCGATACCGATCAGCAAGAACTCTTCGATCCAGAAGCCGCGCGCCGGGATTGAATTTGCGCTGAGGAGCAAAGGGAAGCATCCGTGCGATTGACTTTATTTTCCCGTCTCGCCATCGGCTATCTCGCGATCTTTCTGATCGTCGCCTTTGCAAGCGCCTACGTCGTTCTGCAGTTGCGCCGCTTTCACGAGCTGACGGAATCCATCTTGAACGTCGATAACCGGATTCTCGATCACGAGAAGATGTTCGCTGATTTGCTGTTGGCGCAAAGCCGCGCCGAGCAGAAATTTACCATCACGCGGGACGAGACCTGGTACCGGCAATACGTCAGCCTGAAGACCGACTTCGACAGACAACTCGAGAGCGCTTTTGCTTTAAGGGACGCGCCAGCGACGCCGGTGCTCAAAAAAATTCAGGAGGATTTTCGCCGTTACGATGAAATTGTCGAAGCGGAGGCGCGCTTGGCGCGGGCCAACAAGGCTTACCCGCAGGCGCAGTATAAACAGGACAAGGACATTTTAGTCGATGCGCTGCTGACGTCGTTCGAGAAGCTGCGGCTGAACCAACAGCAGGCGACGAACGCGAAAGTCATGGATCTTGCGGCCGCCGCCGATCATGCGCGCGAAGTTTCGGTGACGATCGCGATCGCGTGCCTGCTGGCGATCTTTACCATGTCCCTGCTGATCACCAAAAGCATCACCCGGCCGATCGACTTATTGAAAAATAAAACGCGGGAAATCTCCGAAGGACACTTCGATGGAAGATTGCGCGTGCAGTCGCCGCCGGAAATCGCCGAGCTGGCGGCCGCCATCGATTCGATGTGCGAAAAGTTGCAGGAGCTCGATCGCTTGAAAGCGGACTTTTTTGCGTCCATGTCGCATGAGCTGCGCACGCCGCTCACTTCGATCAAAGAAGGCACGGGTTTGTTGCTCGACGGCGTGGGCGGCGAGACTTCGGAAAGACAACGCAAGCTTTTAGGGATCCTCGCCGAGGAAAGCAACCGGTTGATCAGCTTGGTCAATTCGCTTCTCGACTTTTCCAAAATGGAAGCGGGCATGATGGCGTACGACTTCGAGACCAGCGCTATCGATCCGCTGATCAAACGGGCCGTCAGCGAGATCACGCCTCTCTTCGAGGCCAAGCAGATTCGCTTGGAGAGCGCGCTCGATCCAGCGCTGCCAGCGGTGCGGCTCGATCCGGAGCGAATGCTTCAGGTGCTACGAAATTTGCTTGGTAACGCAGTCAAGTTCACCCCGAAGGGCGGTCAGGTCTGCGTGACGGCAAAACCGGCCAATGGCAAATTGGAAATTTCTGTGAAAGACTCTGGGCCTGGCATTCCCGCGGATAGCCTGATATCCATTTTTGAAAAATTTAACCAAGGGAGTCGCCAGGGGCCGCATGGTCGCCAGGGAACCGGACTCGGTTTAACGATTGCCAAAAGTATTATTACGTCGCACGGCGGAAAAATATGGGCCGAAAGCCAGGTAGGCAAAGGCAGTACTTTCATTTTTGTGTTGCCCTGCTAATATTTGTTTCCGGCTGCAGTTTAACACAAGAGGCAAATCGGGGCCGGGAAATGCGTGAGGCGCTCAACGCGGCGGATAAGCTGTTTGCGCAGGGCGATTTCACCGGATCGGTAATTGCATTTCAGAAAATCTCGGATGCCGCTCAGAACAAACCGCCGGCGGACAGAGCGGTGTACAGCATCGGTCTTGTTTATGCGCACCCGCAAAATCCGCAGCGCGACTTGCAGCAGACGAAGATATTCATGGATCAAGTCGTTCAAAAGTATCCCGACAGTCTGTGGGCGGAGCAGGCTAAAATATGGACCGCAGTATTAAACGAGGCCCAAAAGTCAAAACGCCAAGTCGAGAAAGCGCGCCTCGAGCTCGAGGCCTCGAAAGAGGAAGCCGAGAAAAGCCGGCTAGTTCTCGATAAAATGAAACAAGAAATGGATAAGTCGCGCCTCGAACTCGAAAAAACCAAACAGGAAATCGAAAAGAACAAGCAGGTTATCGAAAAGTCCAAAAAGGTGGACATCGAGATCGATCAAAAACGGCGCGAGCGCGGAAGATAGCATATGTCAAAAGGTCGCATACTGGTTGTAGACGATAATCCGAATCTTCTGGAGCTGATCCGCATGCGGCTCGAGTCGGCGGAATTTGAGGTCATGGCTACGGCAGACGAGGAGCAGGCGACTCAGGCGCTCAAAGAACAGCTCTTCGATCTTTGTATTGTCGATCTCATGCTGGCGAACGGCGACGGTCTCACGTTGATGGACGAGTTTCGTTCGATCAATCCCGATGTGCCGACCATTATCCTAACCGCCCATGGGAGCATCGAGAATGCCGTGGAGGCGATGCGCCGGGGCGCCTATACTTATGTGACCAAGCCCTTCGAACCGCCGGATTTATTGCTGCAAATCGAGCGCGCGCTGGAGAACCGCAAGCTCAACTCCGAAATCAAGCGGCTCAAAGAGATTCTTAACGAGCGTTACGATTTCGCCAACATTATTGCGCGCAGCGGCAAAATGCGCGCGATCCTCGATGTCGTGACGCGCATCGCCAAGCTGGACTCGACCGTGCACATCCACGGCGACAGCGGCACGGGCAAAGAGCTCATTGCCAAGGCGATTCATATTGCCAGCGATCGCAAGGATAAACCGTTCGTCGCTTTGAATTGCGCCGCGCTGCCGGAGTCGCTTCTCGAAAGCGAGTTATTCGGCCACGAAAAGGGGGCATTCACCGGCGCCGTCAAAAGCACGCGGGGGTTGTTCACTCAAGCCCACGGCGGCACGCTGTTTTTGGACGAGATCGGCGATATGCCGCGCGCCACACAATCGAAGCTACTGCGCGTTTTGCAAGAGCGGCAGTTTTATCCCGTTGGCAGCGAGATGCCGATGGAGGTCGACGTGCGCGTGATCGTCGCGACCAACAAGGACTTGGAAGATCAAGTGAGAAAAGGCTTGTTTCGGGATGATTTGTTTTATCGGATTCACGTGATCCCGATTTTTCTGCCGCCGTTGCGCGAACGCAAAGACGATATTATGCCGCTGGTCGAGTATTTTCTCAGAAAATACGGCGAGCACATGAAAAAGGAAGTGAAAGGCTTGACGCCGGAAGCACTGCGCAAATTGATGATGCATGATTGGCCGGGCAACGTGCGCGAGCTCGAGAACACGATCGAATACGCCGTAGCGATGACGCAAAGCGACACGGTGACCGAAGATTATATTTTGCAAGGCAAAGGTGTCACCCCCGAACGCAGCCATTTATCCGTTCAGGAAAAAGTCGATGAATCAGGAACGGGTTTGCGCCCACTCAAAGACGCGCGCGACGCATTTGAGCGCGATTATCTCATCCAGGTTTTATCGATGACCGAAGGCAATGTGAGCCAAGCCGCCAAGCTTGCTGGAAAGTATCGCGCTGACTTTTATGATCTGCTCAAAAAACATGATCTGAAGGTACACGACTTTAAAAAAGCCAAACCCGGCTGGGCCAACTGAGGGGGGTTCAGCGACGCTGGTCATTGCGAGCGACCCGCCCGCGAGTTTTACCGCACTATAAGCTCTCGCTATAGCTCCAGAACGGATACAGGTGGGACCTAGTTGCAGTCAACGTGCCTTGTGGAGGACTTTCCCTGCACTTTGTTCCAGAAAATTGTTGCCGCATATTAAAAGTTGCTGCGATATCAAGCGCATGATCTCGTGGAACGACGATTGCTGATGCCTTTCAAGGAGGGATCAGCAATGTCAGGGGAGCAATCCGTTCTGGTCGTTGAAGACGATGAAGGCTTGGCGAATATTATTGCCTTGATCCTTGGCCAGGAAGGTTTTGACGTACGCACTGCGCACAACGGCACCCTTGGGTATTTCGCGTATTTTCATGAGCCAACGGAGTGGGTGGTCACCGATATTCAGATGCCCGAGCTTGATGGTTTGCAAATGATGCAGGGCATCCGCTCGATCAATCCCAACGTCAAAGTTGTCTACATGAGTGGCGAAGTGGATAAATACCACATGGCCTTGGACCAGGAAATCTCGGAGTTCGGCGCCGGGGTTTTGCGCAAACCCTTCACCAAAGGCAATTTGATCGATGAAATAGCCGCCGCGCGAAAGGGCTTTGGTTTAAGACATACCGAGGCGGATTAGCGACGCTAAGAAAAGTTTTATCAGCTCAGGAGTGATGCCCCAGACAACTCTCATCGCTCGATACGTTCTTCTCCAAGCGCTCGCTCTCGCGATGCAACCCGTTTGATGTCGCGTTGATTTTGCTCGCCCGCAACGGTTAAATCCACTATCGCTTCTCGGTCCATGAGATGATCGCCGCACGGCGGATTGCGCCGCGGTGGGCGGCTTTGATCAGGGCCCGGTCGGACTGATCGCGGGCGCCCTGCTCGCAGCAAAAGAGGAATTCCTTTCGGGGGGCCTCCATGTCTGTATGGAATTCACTTCAGTCCAGTCACTCGCGCGCCTGTTGAACCGCCTAACTAATGAGATTCAAAAGGATACTTCGTTTTATTAACGTGGTATGAATTTTGGTTACAGGGAAATGCGTGCAATTCCATTCATTCCGCGACCAAAACGATCACGCGGATCAGTTTTTCTCCGATTTGAAGCGCGCCACTCGGGCTTCCAGCGAGGTGCGGGAGCCAGCTGTGGGCTGGGAATCATTCGTTGGTCTGTGGGAGCGCGCCAATTCGGTTCGAAACTTTTTCTGGAACCAACCCATCTGTGACGAAAAAATCCTGCTCACCCATTTCCTGGCGCGGTTGCGGCGGTTTTTTGCTGTGGATTTTTGTTTCGGGTTTCTCATCGTAAACGACCGCAAGCTTGCCGAAGTTGGCATGCCGGAATCGACCGTCAGTCAATTGCCTAAAAATTTTTCGCGCCGCTGCATGAATCTGGTGGCGAATTCGCGGGCGCCGATCACGTGGAACGAGGTGAGCGGCGGGTTAAGCTTTCGCAGCACGGTAGTAGCGCCGTTGACGCCGCCGGTCGGTCCATCGCTCGGCTTTTTATTGCTCGGCCATGCGATCCGAAAAACTTACTCCACTGCCGAGCTGTTCGTGCTTCAAGCCTTGGCGGTTGAACTCACTTGGGTGGCGCGCGATTTGGCCTTGAGAAAAGTTCAGCACCGCCAGCTTGCCGCCAGTGCCCGTCACCTGAACAACGGGCTTCAGGAAATCCTGAGCGACACCGAGCAGATCGGTCGCAAGTCAAGTGAAGCGAACGAGACCAACGACGAGGACCAGAAGGTTGTTCAACGGATCGAATCGACGGTGCGGCAAATACAGCACGGATTGAGCATTTTTGCTGCCGACTCGGCAAGCGATCTTGACGAAATTGAAAAGGTCGGCGAACCGGTCGGCGATATCGCCACCCTCGTGAAGCAAGCGATTGCATCGTGTCGCCGTGCGGCCGCGGAACGAGATATTGATATCGAAGTCGTCTATGCGCACCGGTTTTTGAATGCAGCGACCGTGGATCGCACCGCACTCGACGCAATTCTGCACGTGCTCGTCAACGAGACGGCGCGGGCGACGCGCAGCGAAATCGTCCGGCTCACGGTGCGCTGCGCCGCGGGCGACTTGCAACTTATTGTTCAAGGAATGGAGTCGGATCGGGTCGCGAAAAGATTGAAAGCACTGTTTGAGTCCAGGCTGCTGGAGGATGCGCTGGATGAAAAGAGCGAAGCGTTCCTACAACTGCGAGAATATCTCGATAAAACCGGAGGTGATGTCTATTTAAGAAGCCGTCCCGGAGAGTCTGCGGAATTGGTCGTTTGTTTACCGCTAAAGCGCAGTGCGCAGATGGGCCGGCCAAGTTCAGAAAATCACTTGAGTGCGGAGGAATTGGCGTGAGGGTATTAACATTTCACAAGGAGGAATTTATGAAAGGGTTTGTCTCTTATGGAGTCAAGTATTTTATTGGCGCCGGAGTCGTTGGATCGCTGTTGCTGACCCAGGGCTGTATTGCGACGCGCGATTGGGTCAAGGAACAGATGGATCCGCTGGCGGGTAGAGTATCCACGACGGAAGGCCGCTTGGAAAAGGCGGAAGGGAATATCTCGAGTCTAGGCGGGCGCGTCAGCGGTGTCGAGGGCAAGCTCGGCCAGTTCGAGGGACGATTGGGTCAAGTCGATGCGAAGGCGGAAAAAGCGCTTAGCACAATCGCCAATCTTCGCCTCGAACGCAAAGTCGTCATCGATATGAAAGACGGTGCCAACTTCGCTTTCAATTCGTCGAATCTGCCCCCATCGGCGCAGCGCGAAGTCGACAGCTTTTTGAGCGATCTCAAAGGTGACACCGCGGAGAGTGGCTCGACGATTTTTGTCGTCGCGGGCCACACCGACAACGCCGGCAAGGACGAATACAACTACGAGCTCGGCAAGAAAAGAGCGGAGGCGGTTAGCCGCTATTTGATCACCCAGAAAAAGCTCGATCCGATGCGCGTGATGGCAGTTTCGTACGGCGAGAGCCTGCCGGCCAACGACAATACGACACCGCAAGGTCGCGCGAAAAACCGGCGCGTCGAGATACTCGTCTACCGTGAGGGCATTACTTCCGAGCCGACGGTGGCGGCGGCGCCATCATCGCCACCGGCGCCTCGTCCGGGGCAGCAGTCGCAGGAACAGTCGCCGAATAATCGGTTGTCACAGCGCTAAACGGTCATTACGGACCGCAGAGGCAGCGAAAAAAAGGCGGAGCTTTAAGAGCTCCGCCTTTTTTGTTGGTACAAGTTTTTATTGGTACAAGCGATCGATGTAGCCGCTATCGTCCAATTCTCGGACAAGCTGAGCGGGTTGTAGCTTCCGATCTCGGGGTTGCGTCGCAGCGCGAGCTGGAAGACATTCGAGATTGCGTGCAGGGACGAAAGGCTTGGTCTCCAGAGATTGGGCCCATTCCTCGTAGAGCGTTTCCACTTCCTCATCAGTTTGGAGTTTCAGAATCGGCGCAGCGTGCTCCTTCGAGCCGATGCCTGGGCGCACCACCAGTTTATTTTCCGTCCAATTGTTCGCCGCCTGGGCCAGATGGACGAAGTCTTCGCCGTTCTTGGCGTTTCTCACGTAAAGATTGTGGTGGTTTCCTGAGGTCAGATCGACGTGGCCGTTCTTGAGGGACTCCACCGCTTTTTCGCGGATCAACTGCGGCGAGGTGTCGACATCGAGACCGTTTTTCTGCCAAGAACCCGACTTGTCGGCCACCAGCCAGAGCGGCGCATGGGAATTGGAGCGGTAAATGATTTTCAGTTTGCGATTGGCCATCACCCATCTCTTTTTTATGTATTACGGCCCTGACATGCATAGCAGTCTTGGCCGGCTGTTCGCTAGCGATGAGGTTTAATAACGCAAGCGCAGGCCCAGCCAGAGCGTGATCGCAGTAAGCAGTAGGATGCACCAGTTGGCGCTTTTGAGCCGGCGCACTATGGAATCCAGCTCCGGAGCCGTCACGGTGTCGCCGCCTTCGTGGCGGCGGACGAACCGATGGCCGATCCCTAACGCTTGATACACGCTAAATAGGACCAGTAGGAATGCAAAAAAGAGCTTCACGCCGAGTTTAAAGGCCAGTTGTTTGACGAACGTCTCGCGATAAGCAGCCTTGAGCTCGGTCAACTGAAAAGCGCCGGTGAAGAGAATAATGCCCAAGGCGCCCACTTGCAGCGGATTGTAGAATTTAAGCCCGCGCGCGAGGAATTGAACTTTGTCTTCGTGTTTCTCGAGGATCGCGACAGAGGGCAGCAACATGAGCCAAAAGCCGATCACAGCGCCGAGATAAACGATCAGGGCGATCAAATGAAGCCAAGAGTAGAGCATTTTGGGGCAGGATCAACCCCAGGCGAAGCGCGATCCCTTCTTAAACGGTTTGCCGGCGGCATCATAGTCATGGCCGATGGCATCAAGTTGCCCGCGAATTTTTTCCAGTTCGCGTTGCTGATGGGCTTCAAAGGCTTGGACTTCTTTGGCGCGCCGTTCGAGGAACTCCGCTCGCTCGCGCTCGCGCTGGTCGGCGAAGTCGGTTTGATCTTTGGCCCATTTTTCGTAGGAGTCTTTGAGCAAGGTGCGGATGTGATAATTCAGATTGTCGCGCACGACCATCGACTTATTGCAATTCTGACAGAAAATGACGTTGCCGATGACGAAATTCTTTACGTTCTCGATCTGCACGGCGTTGCATTTGAAACAACGCAGAGGAATGCTCCATGAGTCGATTTCGGGGAGTTGAATGTAATTGACGTCGGCCTCGGCAAAGGCGCTCGCTGGAGCATTGACGGCGGGAGCGCTTGGCGTGGCACCGCCGACAGCCGTCGCCGCTGCTGGCTTTGCGCTCGTTGTGGGAGCGGCAGCAGCTTTTCCTTCCCCTTTACGAAATCGTGATTCGAAATTTTCCGGGAAACTGACTTCCGGATGGATCGCCCGGGCGCGCGCCATCAGCACTTCTTCACTTTCGATATTATTCGGATCGGTCACGCAAACATCCACCGGGCAAACCGCGGCGCAGGCCTCGTAGTCATGAAATCCAACACACTCGGTGCATAACTTGGGATCGATGACATAGACGGGATCGCCCTGCGAGATCGCGTTGTTCGGGCACTCTGGCTCGCACGCGCCGCAGTTGATGCAATCGTTCGTGATCATCGTGGCCATTAAAGCGTTCCTCCAAAAATAAATCTGGAAATAGCAAGCGGTGTGAAAACATGTTTATCGTAAATGAAATTTCTTGGCGTTGCAAATCAATGGTTTGCGCCGGCCGAGGTCCTTTTAGACGTGGGTTTACGACGGCATCGCTCGCGGCATAGATTTGAACCGAATATTGATAAAGGCCTTGTCGGCGTTTACCTTTTAAAGGTGCAGGGCAAGCCAAATCATCCGAATTCGGCGATCGCCGAAGCGAAGCAGACCGGCGGAATGAGCCGGCGCAAAGCGATTTTTCTGTCGCTGATATTGCTAGGGTTGCCGTTGTTGTGGCGCTGGACGCCGCTCTACGATTGGTTCAACCTGGAAACCATCCTTGCCTGGCAAGAATCCGTGAAGAACGACCCGGCCGCGCCGCTTTACGTCGCAGCGGCGTATCTTATTGGCAGCCTATGCTTTTTTCCGATCACGATTTTGAATCTGGCAACGGTATTCGCTTTCGGACCGCTCTGGGGAAATATCTATGCGTTGTGCGGCTGGCTGCTAAGCTCTACCGAAGGCTATGGCATCGGCCGGTTGATCGGCAAAGATTTGCTGCACAAACTCGCCGGGCGCCGGCTCGCGCCTTTGGTCGATCGTATCGAGCAGCACGGATTTTTAGCCGTGCTCGCTATGCGCGTCGTTCCAGTCGGGCCGTTTACGCTGGTCAATCTGTTCATCGGCGCTTCCGGCATTCGCTTTTTGGATTTTATCTTGGCCAGTGTGGTCGGGCGGGTGCCTGGGATCTTGGCGTTGAGCTTGTTTGCCGTGCAGATCGAAAACGCGCTGCGCCGGCCGGGACTAATCAGTTTCGCCCTGCTCGGGTTTGCTCTGGTCGTCGTGCCGTGGATGATTTCCCGCTTCACCAAACGATATGTCGATCGCGACAATCGAGGATCCCGGCCGAGCTCATAGCTGCTCTTCGACCGGGAAGGCGAAAAACTCGAAAAACTTTTCTTTCAGCCCGCGCGCATCCCATTCCTCATAGGTGATTTGGCGCGAGTGCCGCAAGTCTTCGGCGAAGGTCGCCTCGAGACTTTGCGCCAGCGGCCGATCATAGAGAGTCAGATTCAACTCTTCGTTCAAAGCGAAGGAGCGATTATCGAAGTTCGTGCTGCCGATTGTCGCCCACACGCCGTCCACCACCATCGTCTTGGAGTGCAAGAGCGCCGGCGAATATTCGTAAATTTGGATTCCGCCAAGCAACATCCGGCCGTAGTGCCTTCGGCTGGCGCGATAGGTGATCTTGAAATCGATCTTGCCGGGAACGAGTACGGTGACACGAACTTTGCGCGCCGCCGCGTCCAACAAGGCTTGGGTCATTCGTTCGTCGGGAATAAAATAAGGATTGGTGATCAGGATCGATTTTTTCGCCGAGACGATCGACAGCAAATAGAGCAGATAATTCTGAAAGCTGCCGCCGACCGGTGAGCTTTTGACGAATTGAAGCGACACGTGGCCCTTCGCGTCGAGACGCGGGAAAAATTCGCCGCCGCCTAGAATATTTCCTGTGGTTTCAAGCCAGCTATCGGTGAAAGCTGCTTGCAGGTCTTTTACCGCCGGCCCTTCAACGCGCACGTTGGTGTCGCGCCAGTGCTCCGGCGTGCGGCCGTCGCCCAGCCAGTCGTCGCTGATGCCGTAACCGCCGGTGAAACCGATGCGTCCGTCGATGACGAGGATGCGCCGATGATTCCGATAATTAT
>JBEVIO010000377.1:0-3388 GCA_040510635.1 Binatia bacterium
CCGCACTCATCACTCCATCACTCCAACACTCCATTACTCCAATTAGATCCGGAGGATTCATGAGCAATATTTCCGGCAAGTACGCCATCGTCGGCGTCGCCGAAACCAAAGTCGGCAAGCGGCCCGACGCTTCGACCCATTCGTTGCATCTCGAATGCATCAAAGCCTGCCTCGATGACGCCGGCCTCAAAGCATCCGACGTAGACGGCTTTATCACCAACCAACCGCTCAACGATGCGCACCGCAGTTACGCCGTCAGGATGTCGAACATGGCGCGCATGCGGCCGAACTACGCCACCGATTTGGCGCTCGGCGGCGCCACCCCGATCGCCATGGTGCAAAACGCGGTCATGGCCATCGAAGCCGGCATGGCGAACACCGTCCTGTGCGTGCACGCGCGCAAGCGCGGCACTCCCGATCCTTCGCCGGGCAATCCGATCCGCCACGGCGACGAGCATTGGGAAGAACCGTGGGGGCATTTTTCCGCCGTGGCCAATCATGCGTTCGCCGCACAGCGCCACATGCACGACTTTGGCACCACCAGCGAAGATCTTGCCCACGTCGCGGTCGCGACGCGGAAACATGCCTGCATGAACGGCAACGCCACCATGCGCAAGCCGATGACCGTCGCCGATCATCAGGCATCCCGCTTTATCTGCGAGCCTTTACGGCTGTTCGATTGCGCTTTGGAATCCGACGGCGGCGGCGCGGTCATCGTCACGAGCGCCGAGCGCGCCCGCGATTTTCCGAAAAAACCGGTGGCGATTCTCGGCATGGGCCAGCATCATCCGCATTTCAGTTTGATGGACGCGCCGAGCCTAACGACATTGGGCGGCAAAAATTCATCGGCGCTTGCCTACAAAATGGCCGGGCTGAGTCCGAAAGACATGGACTTCGCCGAGATTTACGACTGCTTCACGATCACGACGATGATCACCTTGGAGGATTACGGCTTTTGCAAAAAGGGCGAAGGCAAAGATTTCGTCAAGAACGGCCGTATCGAGGTCGGCGGCGAATTGCCGGTCAACACGCACGGCGGCTTGCTCTCGCAAGCGCATATCGAAGGCATGCTGCACGTGACCGAAGCGGCGCGCCAACTGCGCGGCAATGAAGTCGAACCAGAGCGCCAGGTGAAAAACGCCAAAGCCGGCATCGTCAGCGGCCACGGCGGCAGCCTGTGCATGCACGCAAGTTTAATTTTGGGGGGCCTATGAGCGAAACCAGTGACAGCCGCGGCAGAGCAATCGCAAGAGTTAAACCTTTTCTCGAAGAGCTCGAAGCCAAACCTTTTTGGGCCAATCTTCGCGAGCACAAACTCACAGCTCAGCGCTGCAAAGCTTGCGGCAAGTTTTTCACCTACCCGCCGCAAGGTTCGTGTCCACACTGCCTGTCGACGGAGTATGAATGGACAGCGCTCAGTGGCAAAGGCAAAGTCTACTCGTTCGTGAGCTATCACCGCGCCTGGCACCCGTCCTATGAAGGCAAGACGCCTTACAACGTTTCGCTCGTCGATCTCGACGAAGGCCCGCGCCTGATCAGCAACGTCATCGGCTGTCCACCGGACCAGGTGAAGATCGGCATGAACGTGGAAGTGGTTTACGAGGACAACGAGGAGTACACGTTGCCGAAGTTTCGGCCGGCATAGATCGACAGCAGAATCGGAAAGATTTCTCCCGTTGGTCGAAATGACATCCGGTGTGAATTGCTGCGAAGCGAGAGATCGCTGACAAGCTCCGGGCCGATCAATCGACACAGCATTTCTTAGGAAGAAGTGCTAATGTGCGCCTTTGTCATTTCGACCGCAGGGAGAAATCCTTCCCCACTTCCGAAAGCTCCTTCCACTCCGGATTCACGCCGACCACTAAACCATCCTTCTTCTCCCGGCGCCATTTCTTGATTTCCTTTTCGCGCGCGAGAGCGCTATGCACATCCTTGGTTTCCTCGAAGTAGACAAGCTTGCTCACGTTATACTTCTTCGTGAATCCGCTGAAAGAGTTTGTTTTTGTGTTCATAGAGGCGCCGCACCAAATCGTTGGTGACGCCAACGTACATGACTCGGTGATTCCAGTTAGTCAGAAGATAAACGTAAAAGCGATTTTCTAAAGGCATCTAAAAAACGAAGAGGAAGAAAGATTTCTCCCTGCGGTCGAAATGACACCGTTGATCGGAAGGACAGCTGAATTACTTGATCGCCTCTGCTTTCTTGAGTTCGTCAATCTTCTCTTTGCTCAAACCCAAAATCTCACCGAACACATGATCATTGTGCGCGCCGATCCAGGGTGCGGGGCGCGCCGCGCTGGCGGTCGAAATGGACGGTATGCCCGGCAAACCGTGATGCATCATTTTACCCCAAGGCTGCCCGTCGGTTTCGACGACGTGGCCGCGCGCGCGCAGATGGATATCGTGAAAAAGATCCTCTCCCGAAGATGGAATACCGGCGGCCACACCCGCTTCCTGGAGTAAACGAAAAACTTGTTTTGCCGTGTATTTCCGTGTCCAATCGGAAAGTTTTCGGTCAAGCTCGTTTTGGTTCTCTTTTCGTCCTGCTTTGGTCGCGAACTTCGCGTCGGCGGCCCACGATGACCTACCGATGATTTTCACCATGCTTTGCCATTCTTCGTCGCCGGCGCAGGCAATGATGATCCAATTGTCTTCGCCATAACTCGGATAACATCCATAAGGCGCGTAGGGTGCGCCGAGAATTTCTCGGTAACCCAACGCGTCCCATTCATTGCCGTTAACCGTGTAATCGAGAACCGCAGGTCCCATCATCGAGCCTTGAGCTTCGAGCATGCCGGCTTCGATGAACTGTCCTTTACCGGTGCGCGCTTGGTATTCCAGCGCGGCGAGCACGCCGAGCGCCATGGTCACCGAGCCGACACGATCGGGCCAGGCGATCTTGCAGCGCGTCTCCATCGGCGAGTCGGGATAGCCCCACAGCCGCATGATGCCGGTGTAAGCCAAGAGTTGCCAACCCCAAGCGACCCAAGTCTTGAGCGGCCCGGTCAATCCCCAACCCGGCATGACGGCTTGAACGATGCCGGGATTGATCTGCTGCAAGACTTCGTAGGAAAAACCCAACCGCTCGACGACGCCGGAGCTAAAGTTATCGACCACGACATTTGATTTCGCGACTAGCTGTTTAAATAGTTCTTTGCCGTCGGTGTTGCGCAGATTGAGTGTGGCGCCGAGCTTCGCCCGGTTCATGCAGGCGTGCACCGCCGCTTCACGTTCCTTGCTGGGAATCGTGCCGGTCTCGATCTTGAGCACTTCCATGCCGTAGTACGCCAGCAACTCGGTACCCAAAGGCCCGGCATATTGCTGCGTCAGATCAGCCATACGCAAGCCCTTGAGCATCGGCTCATGGGCTTTAATTGCCTCTATTTTC
>JBEVIO010000378.1:0-8829 GCA_040510635.1 Binatia bacterium
GATTGAACATTTCCAATGATTTTTTCACCTGCGGCTTCGCCATATCTACCTCCTATAAAAGTTGATCATGTCTCAGTTCAAGCCGTTACGTGAGGCGGTTCCCAAGGATTTTGAACGATTTGAACGTTTTGAATCACCCGCGCATTTTAACCCCTCGCCGCGGTTCTTCTGACTCCTTCATAATAAAAGCCGTCGAAATAAACCTGCCAGGCCATCATCGACTCTTCCGCCGCGCGCAAAGCGGCCTTTTTCTCGGCGTCGCTGGTTAAATATTTTTCCAGCAACTTGAGCGAGCCGTCGCCGTGAATCTGATCGACCGAATCGTGCATCCACCAGAACTCGGTGTCTGCTTTCGTCAGCCCGAGTTGGCGCATCCAGTGTTGTGCCTGATGATGGGAAAAGTTACCACAGTTCGGGTCGTTGGTTCGCTCGAGAACCGCTTTTGCCGCCAAGCCCTCATACCACGTGCGGTTTTTTGTCAGCGCCTCCCACGCGTGCATTGCCACGATTGTGGTCGGCAGCGGCTTGGCGTTGACGATACCGTCGCGGGTCAAACCCAACGCCATCCCCATTCTTGCGAGAATTTCGAAATGCGAGTGACCTTCCTGGGCTTCTTCTTCATAAAGATTTTCAGTGACGATGAATTTGCGCACTTCGATGATCGGACAGTTACCGACGACATGCGCCCAGCACTGCCGGCTGTGACGCGTAAAGCTCGACCATTGCTCGATCAAAACCCGCGCTCCTTCTTTGGTCAACCGATCTTTGGAATAAGGCACCCATTGAAGCCGGTCGTTGCAGTCAGCGACGATCTTGTCGATGGCCGCGGCGAATTCCGATTGATTTTGACTCGCCACTTTTATCCCTTATCCTTTTGCCTTTATCCTTTTCAAAAGCCTCTCAAACTGACCCCCAACCCCGCGCCCTCCGGCACGCTGATCGCGCCTTTGTTCACTGACAGTCCGAAGAACGGATCGCCGGTGATCACCTCGAACTCGCCGAGCTCGCAGAGCGGAGAAATTCCCGGCATGCTCGCCGCGAGATGCACCGCGGCTGCATCGCCGACCATGCTGCCCGCCGTGTTCGAGAGCGCGCAGCGAACGCCATTCAGCTCGCACAGCTCGGCGATGCGGCGCACCTCGCCGATGCTGCCGACTTTGGCAATGCCGGTGTTGATCGAATCGACCATGCGATTCCTAATCAACGTTTGAGCATCCGCAAAGGTACGGCACGATTGATCGGCTTCGATCTTGATCGGCGCATGCTGCTTCACCTCCCGGAGCGCGTCAAATTGATCGCGCGGCACCGGCTGCTCAAAGACTTCGATCCCGTGATCGGCCAGACACTTGGCTAATCGGATCGCCGTCTTGGCGTCGTAAGCTTCATTGGCGTCGATCTTGATAAACACGTCGTCGCCCACGGCCTTGCGCACAGCGGCGACGCGCGGCAAATCTTTGTCGATGTTGCCGCTGACTTTGAGTTTCAGCGCAAGGCCGTCGTGCGCCAACTGCTTTGCTTCCTCCGCCATTTTCTCCGGAGTATCGACGCTCACCATCTTAATCACCCGGATCTCGCTTCGATATTTGCCGCCAAGCATGACGGCAAGCGGCATGTGGTAGCTCCGCGCCAACGCATCGTACATCGCCGTCTCCAGAGCCGACTTGGCGCGCGGGTTTCCGGTCAACGCGTGATCCATGTCGGCGCGAAGTCGCGCCAGATCTTCGAGATCCCGGCCGACCACTTTGGGCTTCAAAACCGTGTCGATGACATGCTGCGCGGTCTGCGGCGTTTCGCCCGTGCGCGGGAAAAGATCCGAGTAACCGTAGCCTTCGATGCCCCCGTCAGTGATGACCTTGGCCAGCAAGCCGCGCGCGACCGTAAAATTATTCGTCGCCGTGACCAACGGCTTGGTGTAAGGCATTTCTAATAGGCTGGTTTCAACGCCGGTGACTTTGCTGATTGTCATCGATTCACATTCCTTCAGTCTCGAGCGAACTTGATGCAGCTAGCGGATGCTTACCGTAATTGAATCCGGCTCTGCCAGTGACCGAGACGATCATCCATGCGCGACGCTGAACCCGATCCAATCTCAAAAGACTTCCTGATTGTGTTGCACCGTGGTAGGGTCGCACCCGGATAAAAAACTCGCAAACCTCGATCGATTTCAAAAACCATTAAGGAGTAAGTCGCTCATGTCTCAGGATGAACGCATAAAAGCTTTGATGGCGGCGTTTCACAAAACCACTTATTTCAAATGGATGGCAAGCCAAAATATTCCCGTGATCGATGGTTACGGCTTGGAAGACGTCCGTGACGTCGCCATGGCGCCGTGGGCACGCACCGGCGGCAAGGCCTCGTTTATCAATCTTTATGGGATGGAAGGCGTCACCGGCATGTACGTCGGCGAGATTCCCGCCGGCGGTGCGCTCGAAGCCGAGAAACATTTTTACGAAGAAGTGATCTGCATCCTGGATGGCCAGGGTGCCACGGAAGTGTGGCAAGAAGGCGGGCGCAAGCAAATGTTCGAATGGGGGCCATGGAGCTTGTTCGCGCCGCCGCTCAATACCTGGCATCGGCTGATCAACGGCGGGCGCCAGCCGGTGAAGTATTTGGCTGTGACCAACGCGCCGCTGGTGATGGACATCGTGCACAACGAGGAATTCATTTTTAATTCCCCTTATGTTTTTTCCGACCGCTACTCGGGCGCGGACGATTTTTTTAATATTGGACAGAAGCGCTACGAGTCCGGCATGCAGCATATCTGGGAAACCAATTTCATCATGGACGTCCAGTCGGCGAATCTGGATCAGCGCGAAGTAAAGGGCGCCGGCGTGCGCATCACCCAGTTCGAGCTTTCCGGCAACAGCTTGATCGGCCATCTAGCGCAGTGGCCGGCGGCGCGCTACCACAAGGCGCACTATCACGGCTCCGGCGCGATTCTATTGGGCTTGCAATCGTCGGGTTACGTTCTCCTCTGGTCGAAGGAACTCGGCACTCAGCCTTACGAAGCCGGCCGCGGCGACGAAGTCGTCGAAGTGAAATGGAAAGCCGGCAGCGTCTATTGCCCGCCGGGCGGCTGGTTTCATCAGCATTTCAATACCGGCCCCGAACCGGCGCGCCATCTCGCGCTCCGCTACGGCAGCCGGATTCACCCGATCGGCTTTAAGATCGCCGACAAGCGCAGCGAGGACGGCGTTTATATCGACGTAAAAAAAGGCGGCACTCTAATCGAATATGCCGACGAAGACCCGTACATTCGCAAACACTACGAAGACGAGATGAGAAAAAGAGGCGTAGCGAGCCAGATGCCGGCAGTGTAAGGATCGAACCGTTCAGGTGGTTTAAGATTGTTGCATCAGGTAATAACGTTTGCACTGAACGTTTTGATCATAGTAACGGCGCTTGAAATCGTCGTCTTGTCACCATTCCTTTGCATACGAGTCGCACTGCTCTTTGGTAGCTTGCGGCGCCAAAGCCATAGCAAGTCTCATAGTAGAATTGCCGGCCGCAACCTCCAAAAAAAACAGCTTTAGGCCTACTGATCGGCGGGAAAGCGCAGAGCTTGTTTAATGGCTGCAATGGCATCGGGGCAATCTCGGGTTGCCCTATTAAGAAGTCCTAAGGCCTGCTCTGTTTCACAAAGAATTTGAACTATGCGCTCGACGTGGTCGCCGATTGGACGCCGGTCAATACAGCCGTTTACCAGAACACTAAATTCAGGCGACGACGTTTCGCATTGGTGCAGCAATTGATCGTAATTTTCCAGGGGCAATTCGATGGTGACTTTCATTCGCCGAGGCTAGTCCTCTCGACGCGAAAGCGCAATGGCCAAATGCTGGCGTTCTGCGGTCCTCTTGCCGTTGAAAGATCCATATCGATACCGAACTTTGGCTTGAACACAGCTTCCAGTGCTTTTCTAAGCTCGGCACGTGCGGGAATTCCGACGACGATCACCCCTTCTTTTTTGGCCTCTTGCAGGCTTCTCTCCCATTCCTTTTTCCAATCGAATTGCGCCTGCGCGGTGCGCGTCGCACCCCAAGACAATAGGCCCAAAAGTATGGTGAAGAGTTTTGGTTTTGTTCGACGTGAAACTCCCATGTGCTTACTCTTTCTGCGCGCGCGCTTTCAAAGCGGGTCTGTCCTGATTGCTGCCGCCGACCGTATCGCATCGGCCGGAGAGATCAGGACCGGAACGCCAGCTTTTCCTGACATCGCGTAATGAGGTATAACCCTAACTGCGCGATGAAAGTTCTCCTCGTCCAACCGCCGGTTCAGGATTTTTACGACACCGACGTGCGCCTGCAACCTATCGGTCTCGCCTATCTCAAAGCCGCCATTCGAAAACATCTACCCGATATCGACGTCACCATTCAGGACTATCACAGCGGCTGTGGTCGGCGGACCGTGCCGATTCCGAAGGAGCTGCGCTACCTAGCCGAATACTATCCGGTCGCCGACAAATCGCCGTTTTCCACCTTTCATCAATATTATCACTTCGGTAAATCCTTCGATCAGATCGAAAGCGAGATCGCCGCGCTAAAACCCGATGTGGTTGGCATCTCCTGCCTCTTCACGCCGTATTACCGCGAAGCTCTCGAAGTGGCCGCGCGCGTAAAGAAGCGAGCAAACGCCATTGTCGTCATGGGCGGCTCGCACGCATCGGCAGTGCCGGAATCTTTGCTAGCGTCGCCACACGTCGATTACGTCATCCGTGGCGAAGGCGAAAAACCGTTCGTTGAATTCCTGGGCGCTATGCAACGTCAGCAAAGCGTCGATGGGCTTCCAAACCTTGCGTACAAGCGCGACGGCGCATGCGTTCTCAACCCTCTTCAGGACAACTTTCCGATCGACGACTTGCCGATCCCCGACCTCAGCGATTTTTCGCCGATGAATTACACGCTCGCCGGCAAAGCCCTGACGTTCATGATCACCTCGCGCAGTTGCCCCCACAAATGTTCCTTTTGCTCGGTGCACACGACTTTCGGCACGAACTACCGGCGGCGCGCGCTGCAGAATGTTCTGGAAGAAATCGAGCTGCGCTATCAGCAAGGCTATCGCGTGATCGACTTCGAAGACGATAATCTTACTTACTACAAGCAGACTTTCAAAGAACTCTGCCGGCGGCTGATCGCTCGCTTTCCCAATCGCGAGCCAGAATACGTCGCCATGAACGGCATCAGCTATTTAAGCCTCGACGATGAGCTGCTTGAGCTGATGTACCAAGCCGGCTTCTCGCATTTGAATCTCGCTCTCGTCAGCTCCGACAAAACCGTGCGCGAAACCACCAAGCGGCCGCATACGCTCGAAGCCTACGTGAAAGTCGTGAACAAGGCGCATCAGCTCGGCTTTAAAATCGTTTCCTATCAAATCCTCGGCCTGCCCAACGAAAGTTTGGACAGCATGATTCAAACGCTCGCCTTCAACGCGCGCCTCCCCGTCCTGCTCGGCGCTTCGCCGTTCTATCTCACGCCCAATTCGCCCATCGCCCGGGGATTGGCGTTAACGGAAGCTGATTTTATTCGTGCGCGCCTCACGGCGCTGGCGATCGAAACGGACAATTTTAAACGCGCCGATATTTATACGCTTTTCGTGACGACAAGAATTCTTAATTTCCTCAAAAGCGTGCCGATCACCGGAACCGCCTCACTCACAAGGCTGACGAATAAGTCTTGGCCTGATCTGCGGGTTCGCACGGGTTTCGAATTGTTAAGGCAACTCCCGTCGACTGCTCGGCTGCACGCCTGGAATAGAAAAGAGTTGATGGAGAATAGAAAGTTCGACCGCGATCTATTCCAGCGAGTTCTCGAACAGGCGGGCGCGGTTACGACACAAAGCGGCGGGACAATTCCTCTGGACGATTTCGCGTCAACATTTAAAGATCACTCTCGGCTTCGCGTTTCCGGCAGGGTCAGTCGAAAAGTCGCTCCGCTCGATCCGGGTTCCAGCGTAATGTCGCCGTTATAAGCTTTCAGCAACGATCGAACGATCCCCAAACCGAGACCCGTTCCCCCTTCGTTTCTGTGCGTCGTAAAGAACGGCGTAAAAATCTTCTCTACATTGGCCGGCGATATGCCGTGGCCATTGTCGGCTACCGTCACTGAAATATCGCCATTGGAACGTGCGCCCTTGATATCGACCCGGCTAGCGCCGTTCTGCCGGCTGTTATCTAGTAGATTAGTAATAACCGTCTCGACAATCTCCGGTGGAACCGCCGCAATGGCATCATTGGCGTTGGCGCAGGAAATGATCAAGCCGTGATCTTTGTATCGTTCACGCAGCTCGGCGAGGATCGGCGCCATCTCGGCCGTCCCTTCGGTCGGTTGGATAACGTCCGCCCGCGCCATCTCCAGCAATCGATCGACCAAACGTTTCAGCCGATCAGCATCCTGCGCGATATTAGCGAGGAAGCGAGCGCGTTTTTCAGCCGGCATTTCGGACAGGTGTTCCTGGAGCAGCTCAACGGCTCCTTGAATTCCAGTTAACGGCGTCTTGAACTCATGCGACACGTGCGTCGCGAAGTCGCGGATGTATTGCGCGCGATATTCCAGGCTGCCCGCCATCTCGGCGAAGCTCTCTGACAATAATGCTAGCTCTTCGGTGACCGGAGACGCTAACGGTTCGATCGACTTCTTGTCCCCGCTGGCGAATTGTCTCGTTTGTTGAATCAGCGCATGGACCGGTCGCGCGATCGCGTAGGACGTAAACGCGACCAAGAGAATGACCAGGAGCAAGATGACAATAGCCACTAGCGCAACTTTCTCTCTTTGGCTGTAAAGGTGCTCGAGAATGCTGTTGGGCGTTCGCGACAACAGGACAACGCCCAATAGACGATTCTCTGACGTGATCGGATACGCGACAAAGACGCGAATCCCGGTACCCCGGCTGATCGAAGCGAGCGCGGGGGCGGGCCTGTGAATGATCCGTTCTCGGATGGCGCTCGAGTATCGACCCGCGCGCGCTTCCTGCACCTCCGGAATATGAGCAAGAGACTTCCCGATGTCGTCGCGCCCGCCGGTGATGATCCCTTGAAAGTCGAGCAGGCGGACGCCCGCCAGGGTTGTCCGCTGCGCTTCCAACAAGATCGGCGTCAGTCGCGCGCCGATGGCCAGAGCGAGGTCATCTCCCTTCACATACGCTTGCACCGCTTCCGGTGGCCGCGCCTTGATCACATAGGCGGACAGATTCAGCTGCGGTTTGATCGGCCGATAGTACACCTCGCTCGACGCCCGCAAATTGAGTTGAATGCCGTAGCCGTTTTCTCGGTGAGTTTGTCTCACCACTTCCTGAACCTCATTTTTGTACATTGCTGCGATCAATGCCGCCTGGGCGATCAACTCCAACTCGGTCTGCTTGACCAATTCGTTCTCATAAATGCGGAAAATATAAACGCCGGCGAGCGGGATGACGAGCACAACGAGGCTGACCGCGAGCAAAAGGGTGCGCAACTTAAAACGCCGGCGGGTGGGCTTGATCCTTAGCGGCATGAGCCCAACTTGTAACCGACGCCGTGCACCGTCTCGATGACTTCGTTGCAGCCGGCCCTGGAGTATTTGCTGCGCACGTGCCGGATGTGACTGTCGATGGTTCGATCGTTGACGCTGATATTGGCATCGTAGGCTGCGTCCATCAGCTGCTCGCGCGATAACACGTGTTCCGGATGATGCAAGAAGGTTTTCAGAAGGGCAAACTCGGTCGCCGTAAGTGAGATCTTTTTGTCGTCCAAGTAGGCAGTGTGCGCTGCAACATCAAGCCGCACGGAGCCGTGTCGGAGCTCCTTCATATCCGTCGCATCGATGGGCTTGGCACGTGTGCGCTTAAGGATCACTTGCACGCGCGCGACCAGTTCGCGTGGGCTGAATGGCTTGGTGACGTAATCGTCGCCGCCGATTTCGAGGCCGACCACCCGATCCACTTCATCGGCGCGCGAGGACAGAAAAAGAATCGGTGTTTCAGAGCTCTTGCGAATCTCGCGGCAAACCGCAAAACCGTCGATTTCCGGCATGGTGATATCGAGAATCACCAAGTCCGGCTTTGATCGAGAAAACAATTGTAGAGCCTTCCGGCCGTCGCCGGCCTCGACGACTTCGAGGCCGGCTTTCTCCAAAGCAAACTGTGCGACTTCGCGAATGTGCGCGTCGTCATCGACGACCAAGATTCTCGTGGGCATATCGCTCACACCTAGGATAATGGCTCAAGGCCAAAAACACCAATCAAGCGCCTTGAGCCGGAACGGGAGCGCGGGTTGCGAATTTCTCCGACCAGCGAATCCGTCCCGTGAGTTGCATGACCACGAACAGAGTGAGAATCGCACCGATCGTTACAGCCAAACCGCTGAAGCCCTTGAAGAAAAACGCGTAAGAAAACAGCACCAGATAAATCAGCTGGGCCAAGCCGGCCTCGACTGCCGCGAAACGCATGCCCACAACTAGCCGGAGGTAACTGATCACCAGGCTCATCGAAACGATCGAACAAATCACGAAGGCGGCGTGGATCGAGATATGGTCTACCAAATAGGCCAGCAGAAGGTGAAAGGCAAAGAACGCGCACGCGAGAAAGAAATAATTCATCGAATGCAGATCGATGCCGCGCAACGTGGTGATGATAAACATCAGGAAAAAGAAAAATAGCAGCGAAACAGGAGCAAAGTAGCTGATCCGGCCCGCCAGCGGCCCTGGCTGCAGCTTCTCCGGCAAAACCATACCGATCTGAAATCCTGATAGCAGATTCTTCGATTCCCAGGTGAGCTCCCAGCCGTGTTTGCTTTCCTTATTACTAGCGGGCGAAAGCGTGTTATACGGGAAATAGATGTATTTGAAATTAGTAGTCAAC
>JBEVIO010000379.1:0-3389 GCA_040510635.1 Binatia bacterium
GTAAATGCCGTGTAGACGACGGCGTATTTCTTTATTTCTTCAACGTAAGTGATGCGCGGATCCTCGATACCCCATAATTCCTCCGGATAACGTTCCGGATCGGCCGGCATCGTTGGTTGCGACTCGATCTGCCAGTGATCTACGCCATTGACGGAGCGGGCGACACACAAATGGGAATGTCCGCGGCGATCTTCCACGCGGCACAGCAGTAGCGTCGTGCCATCGGGCAGTAACGTAGCTCCCGGGTTAAACACGCTGTTCACGGGATAAGGCCAATCCGCGGCAGTTAAGATCGGATTGTGCTCGGAACGCTGGAAGAGTTCGACATGATGGTTGCCCATTAAGATCCTGCCTCCACGGTCCGGAGTGTATTTTCAGCCAGGCGGAGTTCCAACACGGCCTGAAGAAACGCCAGGGAAGACTCCGCGCCTTGATTTTCGTTCGGGCGGTCGGGATGCAAGCCATCTCGACAACCTCCCGTTGTCGGATCGTAGATTGGAAGGTTAAGATCGTTGCGGCCAAGGAACCAGTCGAAAGCACGTCGCGCTTCCTTGTACCAGTTCTTGTCGCCCGTGATCCGATGGGCTTCGAGGCACGCGGATACCATCGCTTGAGCCTCCACCGGCTGCTGATCGAAGCGGGCGCGCTCGCCGCCGCGCTGATAGAAACCGTTGGAACCGATGGGCACAAAATGACCGCCGTTCGTCTTGTCGCGTTGAATATCAGCGAGCCACGTAAGGGACTCAAGCGCGGCATCATTCATAGTGCTGTTCGGGATCGATTGACCACACATCAGAAAGGCGTGGGGCAGTGCAGCATTGCAATAACTCAGACTTTCTTCGAACCAGCACCATTCGTCCGAGCGATTCGCCTGATACAACGTGAGCAGTCGCCCCGCCAATTCCTCGCGCACCTGACTTGCCCGGCGGTCGCCATCGTAGCGGCGCAGATATTCGTGAATGCCGATCAGTGCGAACGCCCAGGCTCGTGGGCTGGTGGTCCTGAGTATCGCAGGCAATGCCTGCTCGAACAGCCGTCCCGCCATGCTCTGGAGACCGGGTGTGTTAGAGCGGCCCAACAGCGTGCCCAACGCCCACAGGGTGCGGCCGTGACTGTCGTCGGAGCCGCTCGCCTCCAACCAATTGCGCTGGTAATCCATAAAATTGCGAAAGCGTTTGGTCTCGCTGTTGAAGGCGTAGCAGATGAAAGCAAGATAGCGCGAGACGATCTCGGACGCTTCGGAGTGGCCCAGTTCATCCGCTAAGACACTTACCATCAGCGCCCTGGCATTGTCGTCGACGGTGTAACCTTCGCGATAGTTGGGCAGAGTAAAAAGCGCGTGCTGCAGCATGCCGGTATCGTCGGTCATGCGCCGCAGGTGATCCAGTTTGAGCGGCGGCAGTTCCGCCGGCCGCTTGTCGAGAGGCTTCACCGCAAAAACACTTGGTGTGAAATTGCGTTTCTCGGCTCTGGCGCGGGCAAAACTCTCCAGATAGCGGCGCGCTACCTGCGGCCAGGTCATCTCGCGTCCGAACATATAAGCGCGCTTGCGCATGGCGTGGCGCTTGGCCTCGTTATCTAATAGGTCGGTGACTGCTGCAGCCAATGCCGGCGGGTCACGGAACGGCACCAACACGCCGCGTTCGTCAGCAAGCATTTCTTCGGCGTACCAATAGGGCGTCGATATGACGGCCTTACCCGCGCCCAGAGTATAGGCCAGCGTTCCCGAGACAATCTGCGCCGGGTTCTGATAGGGCGTGATATAAATATCGGCCGCGCCAATAAACTCGACGAGTTCCTCCAACGTGACAAATTGATTGTAGAAGATGACTTGGCCCTCGACGCCTTTTGCTTGCGCGAGTCGCTGCAAAGAGAGCCGATAGGTTTCACCGTCGTGCTGCTTGACGTGCGGATGGGTTGCGCCGACGATGAAGTACACTACATTCGGATGCTTGGCGAGAATCGCCGGCAGAGCCGCTATGACATTTTCGATGCCTTTGTTAGCGGACAATAAACCGAAACTGAGTAAGACAATTTTGCCTTCGACGCCGAAGAGATCCTTGTGAAACCCCGGGTCGACGAAAGGCAGGTCAGGAATACCGTGGGCGATCAGGTCGATCTTGTGCGGCGGGATGCGGTAGATTTCGCGCAAGAACGTTGCGCCACGCTCACTCATGACGACCAGGCGATCCGACAGCGCCGCTACTTCTTCCAAAACCCGCCGCTCATGAGCATCGGGCTCACGTAAAATAGTGTGCAGGGTCGTAACGATGGGCATGCGCAATTCGCGCAGCAATGCCAAAATATGGCTGCCGGCCCGACCGCCGAAGATGCCGTACTCGAACTGCAAGGACACGACATCTACGCTATTGATATTCAAGAAATCGGCGGCGCGCCGATAAGAGTCGATGTCCTTTTCAGCCAATTCGAAACGCACCCTTGATGGATACGCATAACCCGCTTCGATGTCGTTTACCGGCAGAGCAATGCACGTTGTGCCGGGGTGCTCGGCGGCAACCGCCTCACACAAATCCGTCGTGAACGTCGCAATACCGCACTGGCGCGGCAAGTAATTACCGATAAAGGCAATGCGATCGTTGTCTACTTGGTTCGAATGTCGGTCCATGAATAAACCTCCTTCACATTGGCTTCTCTGCTCGCTATATCCGGGTGCAGAAACGCAAAGAGGCGGTACCCAAGGGGACCGCCTCTTTAAGAACCCGGTCAGATTGGACCGAGCATGCGCTAATTGGACTTTGGGATGCCAACGGTTACATCGAACAACACTATATCAGAGCGTGTCCACAAAGATACCCCGAACTCAATCATTGTCGATCTTCTCTTTTCCTCATCGACAACCGGTTGCACCGCTAATGTAATTGGTGAGCGAACGCCGGCGCGAGGACAACATCGATCTATTCTCTTGAAACTCCCGCCGTTGTGGTTATTTTAGAGTAACAATGGCTAACAGTGACTACTACAAAGTACTGGGCGTTGATCGCGCCGCTTCACAGGACGATATCCGCAAAGCGTACCGCAAGCTTGCGCGCAAGTTTCATCCCGATATCAATCCAGGCAACAAAGACGCCGAGAACAAGTTCAAAGAGCTTTCCGTCGCCTACGATGTGCTGAGCGATGAAAAGAAAAAAAAGCTCTACGACGAATTCGGTGAGGCCGGTCTCGCCACCGGATTCGACGCCGACAAGGCGCGCAGCTATCAGCGCTGGCAAGAGCAATCGGCGCAGGCAGGTAGCGGCGGTGGCGGCTTTGAATTTAACATGGACGAGCTCGGCGACATCTTCGGCGGCCTAGGCGGCATGTTTCGCCAAGGCCGAAACGCGTCGCTGGGTCCGGCACCCGGTCAGGATATCGAGTCCAGCATGGACATC
>JBEVIO010000380.1:0-4202 GCA_040510635.1 Binatia bacterium
AAGGTAAGGTCGTTGCGGTAGGCCCGGGCAAATACGAAGATGGCAAGCTAGTGCCTCTCGGGGTGAAGTCGGGGGACAAGATTCTCTTCGGCAAATACTCAGGTAGTGAAATCAAACTGGATGGCGAGGAACATCTGATTATGCGCGAAGATGATATCCTCGGAGTCATCGAATAAGGAGGAGAAAAGGCACATGGCTGCAAAAGATATTCGCTTTAGTGAAGAGGCGCGCAACAGAGTTCTGCGCGGTGTGAATCTGTTGGCTGACGCGGTAACGGTCACTTTGGGACCCAAGGGCCGCAACGTTATTCTCGAGAAGTCCTGGGGGTCACCGACCATAACCAAAGACGGGGTTTCGGTCGCAAAAGAAATTCAGCTCGAAGATAAATTCGAAAACATGGGCGCTCAGATGGTGAAAGAAGTCGCGAGCAAGACTTCTGATGTGGCCGGCGATGGCACGACCACAGCGACGGTTCTGTCCCGGGCGATTTTTAGCGAGGGGATAAAATTGGTTGCTGCCGGGCACGATCCCATGAGCATCAAGCGCGGCATCGATAAAGCGGTCGCGAAGGTGGTCGATGAGCTCAAGGCGATCTCTAAGCCGACTCGCGACAGAGACGAAATTGCCCAAGTTGGCACCATTTCCGCCAACAACGATAAAACCATAGGAGATATCTTGGCCGAGGCGATGGATAAGGTAGGAAAAGAGGGCGTCATTACCGTCGAGGAAGCCAAAGGGTTGGAAACAACTCTGGACTTGGTCGAAGGCATGAGATTTGATCGTGGCTACCTCTCTCCTTACTTTGTGACCGATCCGGAACGGATGGAGTGTGTTTACGAAGATTGCTATCTGCTGATCCACGAGAAGAAGATTTCCAGTATGAAGGATCTGCTCCCGGTGCTCGAAGCCACCGCGAAGACCGGCAAACCGTTGCTCATCATCGCCGAAGAGGCCGAAGGCGAAGCTTTGGCAACCTTGGTGGTCAACAAGATCCGCGGCACGCTGAAAGTCGTCGCCGTCAAGGCCCCTGGATTTGGCGATCGCCGTAAAGCGATGCTGGAAGATATCGCCATCCTCACCGATGGCAAGATGATCGCCGAAGAGTTGGGCATCAAGCTGGAAAACGTAACGCTCAAAGATCTCGGCCGCGCCAAGCGCGTGATCATCGACAAAGACAATACCACGGTCGTCGAAGGTGCCGGCAAGAAATCTGCCATCGAAGGGCGTATCACGCAGATCCGGGCGCAGATCGAAGAAACGACTTCGGACTACGACCGCGAGAAACTGCAAGAACGTTTGGCTAAGCTCGCCGGTGGCGTCGCCGTCGTCAAGGTTGGCGCGGCTACTGAAGTCGAAATGAAAGAAAAAAAGGCGCGTGTCGAAGACGCGCTGCATGCGACTCGCGCTGCGGTTGAAGAAGGCATCGTGCCGGGTGGCGGCGTCGCCCTGATTCGCGCTTCAGCGAATCTTGGCAATATGCGGGTTTCAGATGATGAAAAGATTGGAGTTCGCATTATTCAGAAGGCGCTCGAAGAACCGCTTCGTTGGATTGCCCAAAACGCAGGGCTAGAAGGTTCGGTGGTCTTAGACAAGGTAAAGACCGGCAGAGGGGCGGCGTTTGGTTTCAACGCGGCGACGGAAGAATACGAGGATCTCGTCAAAGCGGGAATCGTCGACCCCACTAAAGTCGTGCGTACCGCGCTGCAGAACGCCGCATCGGTTGCTGGCATGATGATTACGACCGAAGCAATGATCGCCGATAAGCCGGAGAAAAAGAAAGATGTTCCGGCGATGCCACACGATCACGACGACTACTAAATCGATTCGGCTAGCCGCAGGAAACAACGAAGGCGCCTGAGCGATCAGGCGCCTTTTTTCTTTTTCAGCAAAATAATTTAGGCCGCAAGACGCTTAACCCAAGGAGTAAACAATCCTTCTTTGGGATGACGTGCTTGAGCTGAAAACGAGAAGAGGACACATACGTCGCCTTGGATCGCAATGCTTTTCACGATTCGGCAGGAAAAGGAACACGTGAACACTTTCAACGCGGTGATATTCGACGCCATTGGCCGCTCATCAAATTTTCCTTCGCGACTCGGAGTTAGGTAGCCATCGGGCACTTCGAGGCTGAAATCCTCTTTTTTTCACAGCCAGCAACTCGGGCGAATGAGGTACAAATCTTTGCTCTAGAGCACGCGGCTCACCAAGTTCTGCCTCGGCAGTTTGGTTTTCTCCGGTTGACGCGTCCGCCGAACGTGCTTTTGGCAAGACACTTGGGAGGTGATATAAGAATTGCGCATTCGCCGGGACTGCTAGGCAATATTGCTGCATGGGTTTCGCTCAGGAGCATAAAGTGTCAGACGGAAAAATGAACTCATCGAGTCGCTACATTCGGGTTGGAGTACTTAGTGTGGCATGCTTGCTCGCCGTTCTATTTGCGAGACAAACTTGGCTTGATAGCGCTTCGTTGAATGATCCGAGCGCGACGTCGCGCACGGTCACGGCGCGGGGCGAACTTTTTTCCGACGAGCGATCCACGATCAATCTATTCCGACAAGCTTCGCCTTCTGTCGTCAACATCACCACGATCGGCGTGGAACGGGATCTATTTACGCTGAACCTCTATCAGATTCCGCAAGGCACAGGGTCTGGTTTCGTCTGGGACCGCAACGGTGACATCATCACCAATTTCCACGTGATTCAAAACGCCGACTCCGCGCAGGTGACTTTGGCCGACCAATCGAATTGGAAGGCACGGGTAGTGGGCGTGGCGCCTGACAAAGATCTCGCCGTCCTGCGCATCGACGCACCGGCCAACCGGCTCCGTCCGCTTCCGATTGGCACGTCTAAAGATTTACAGGTCGGGCAAAGCGTCTATGCGATCGGCAATCCTTTCGGCTTGGATCAGACTCTGACGACCGGCGTTATTTCCGCGCTCAACCGCGAAATTGAATCCGTCACGCGCCGCCCAATCCAGGGCGTGATTCAATCCGATGCCGCGATCAACCCGGGGAACTCGGGAGGGCCGTTGCTCGATAGCGCCGGGCGCTTGATTGGCGTCAATACCGCGATCTACAGCCCGTCCGGGGCATCGGTCGGTATTGGTTTCGCTATCCCCGTGGACACCGTCAATCGCATTGTCCCAGAGTTGATTCGCAGCGGAAAAATCATCCGTCCGGGCTTGGGAATTCAAATTGCCGATGATCAAATTGCTCAGCGGCTCGGAGTCACGGGCATCCTGGTGGTCGATGTCGCTCGAGGCAGTGCGGCGGCGAAGGCGGGAATCCAACCGACCCGGCGCGATGCCGAAGGCCGTTTGCGCTTGGGCGATATCATCACCGCCCTCGATGGTAAAAAAGTTGAATCGCCGAACGATCTCTACTTGCTGCTGGAAAAATACAAAATTGGCGATGCCGTCAATATCTCGATTTTGCGCAACGGAAAGACCGTGGAGACGAAAGTAGCGTTGGAAGCGGTTCAGTAAACTTCTGTTGGCGAGCGATTCGCCGGCGTGGGTCCGTCTGCGTCTGACGCGCAGCGATCAGCTTTTCTCGAGTGTCTCCCTCGCGCTCAGTTGGTTTTCATCACGCTCGTACGCCGAAATGATCTCCTGAACCAGGTGATGGCGTGCCACGTCCTTTTCCGTGAAAGTGATAAAGCGGATGCCGTGTACGCCCTTGAGAATGCGCGACGCTTCTTTTAGCCCGGACAGCTTTCCCGCGGGTAGATCGATTTGTGTGGCGTCGCCGGTAATCACCGCTTTTGACCCGTAGCCGAGCCGCGTTAAGAACATTTTCATTTGCTCCGGCGTAGTATTCTGCGCCTCATCGAGAATCACAAAGGAATCATTCAATGTTCGCCCGCGCATAAACGCCAACGGTGCCACTTCGATGGTGCCACGCTCGACCATCTTACGTGCGCGATCGAAATCGACCATGTCGTGCAGCGCATCGTAAAGGGGACGTAGATACGGATTAACCTTTTCAGCGAGGTCGCCAGGCAAAAAGCCGAGCTTTTCACCCGCTTCGACCGCGGGGCGGGTGAGGATAATGCGCACATAATTATTCTTCATCAACTCGGCAACCGCCATCGCCATTGCCAGGTAAGTCTTGCCGGTGCCCGCTGGTCCGATGCCGAAGACGATGTCGTAACGCCGGATTGCGTCGATGTAGGCTTTTTGCGCGATGCTCTTCGGCGTAATC
>JBEVIO010000381.1:0-8452 GCA_040510635.1 Binatia bacterium
GAGCCCAATACGCCGAAGATGATGCTTTTCTCGGCCTTGGCGCTAAACGGCGGCGTGATGGTGGGCACAATCCCATCGGCGGTTTACCGCAGCAAAAACGGCGGCTGGGAAGAATTGGAAGGCGTGCGCAAAAACAGCGCGGGCGCGAATTTTCCGCCGAGCCCCGAGCTGCAGTCGCGCGCGCGTTATCTCGCTTACGATCCGGTCGCGCCGGCACGCCTCTATGCCGGCATCGAAGTGGGCGGCATGCTCGTCAGCGACGACAGCGGCTACAGCTGGCAACCCGCGAACGAGGGGCTCACCGACATGGACGTGCACGAGGTCGTCGCCAGCGCGGCCAATCCAGGCATGGTCTATGCCGCTTGCGGTGAAGCAGCGTTTCGCAGTTTGGATCGCGCCGTCCATTGGGAAAACAATTCAACCAAGACGCACGACTACGGCACGTCGGTCGCGGAGGACAAAAACGGCATCGTGTATCTCGGCGCCGCCAAAGGACGGCCGAACTTATGGATCCGCGAAGAAGGCGCGATCGCCGCGATCTTTCGCAGCGCCGACAAGGGCGCGACCTGGGAAAAAACCACTGACAATCTGAAAGGCGGTGTCATGCACATGTGCCCCGATCCCGATGGCAACGGCATGGTGGCCGGCACCTCGGACGGCAGCTTGCTTCTGATCGATGACCGCGGCGTGCGTGAAGTCGTCCGCGGATTGCCGTTCGTCACCTCGGTGGAATTGGCGGCGTAGCGTTGCGGCGAAAAATGCTCTCTCTGCGGCAGCCTAGTTAAATAGACTCGAAGAGGTTTTTTGTCATGAAACTTTATACCTTCTTTCGCAGCTCCGCTTCGTACCGAGTGCGCATCGCGCTCAATTTGAAGGGCTTAACCTACGAGCAAGCGCCGATTCATTTACGCCGGGGCGGCGGCGAACAACTAAGCGCTGCTTACAAGGCGATCAATCCGCAAGCCCTCGTCCCAACTCTGGAAGACAATGGCAAGGTCCTCACTCAATCCCTCGCCATCATCGAATATCTCGAAGAGACACATCCCAATCCGCCGCTGCTGCCCAAAGATCCCGCCGACAAGGCGTTGGTGCGCAGCATGGCGATGGTGATCGCCTGTGAAGTCCACCCGATTCAAAATCTACGGGTGCTGAACTATGTGAAAAAGGAATACAATCAGACCGACGAACAGGTAAACCGCTGGGCACAGCAATGGATCGATCTCGGCCTGTCGGCCTTGGAGCAAATGATCGTCGCGCAATCCAAACCCGTCAAGTATTGCTTCGGCGCCGCGCCGACGCTCGCTGACATCTGCCTGGTGCCCCAGCTCGGCAACGCGCGCCGCTACGGCTGCGATCTCTCCCGCTATCCAAATATTTTGGCGGTCGAAAAGGACTGCTTGGCGCTTCCCGCCTTCGCTAACGCCGCACCGGAAAAACAGCCGGACGCGGAGTAGCAGTGTAGTGATCTAGTGAAAAGTGAGTTAGTGAATAGTCCGACCTAGTCACTAATCCCCTGATCACTAATCACTGCCCCTCCCATGTTCGTCCTCAAACAATTTCTCAAAGCGCTGCTCCTGCCGCCGATGCCGTGGCTGCTCATGTTACTGGCAGTGCTGATTTGGTGGCGAAGAACATGGGCGCGCAAGTTATTGCTGATTACTTTCTTGCTCATCCTCGCGCTACACAGCGGCCCGGTGAATTATGCGCTGCGCTACCCGTTGGAAGCGCGTTATCCGCCGCTCATCGACCCGAGCCAAGGGGGATCCTACGACGCGATCGTGGTTTTAACCGCCAGCAGCGTCGCCGCCGAAGGTTTGATCCCGTTTCCATCGGTCGACGAACATATGTTTCGCCGCCTCGATGAAGCCTGGCGTCTGTATCGGATACGCCCCAAACCGGTCATTATTTCCGGTGGCCACGTCAACCCATTCACCCCCGCCAAGGATGAAAACCGGATTGCGCGCGAGTTTCTGATCCGCTGGGGCGTGCGGCAAGAGGACGTCATCGGCGAGGAAAACTCCCGTGATACCTTTGAAAGCGCGCTCGAAACCCGGAAGATCCTGGCGCAACGCGGCTGGAAACGCTATCTGCTGGTGACCTCCGCGATGCACATGCCGCGCAGCATGCTGGTTTTTTCCGAACTCGCGCCGGTGCCGATCGCCGCGCCCGGCGACTTCTCCAGCGGCAAGTTCGAGCTAACGCCGTTCGACTTCTTTCCCAACGAGGCGGTCGCGCCAAAACTGTTCGCCACGATCCATGAATATCTCGGCCTCGCGAACTATTATTGGCGCCTGCATTTTTCCAACGGTTAGGAAATCCCTTCCGGCTCGATGCCGGTCCAGTTGCAAATCCCCTGGAGAGGGATGTAAGAATGCGGTTGCATTTCACAGCGCTGCGCAGAGCAGTCATAAACGCCAGCGTGTTAGACGATGATTTCGATTAAAAACCTTCTGAAGATTTTCAATTCCGGCGGCGATTCGGTGCGCGCCGTGGATGCGGTCACCATCGAAGTCGCGGAGCAGGAATTTTTCGTGTTGCTGGGTTTGAGCGGATCGGGAAAGACAACTTTACTGCGCTGTGTGGCCGGCCTGGAAAAGCCGGACGGCGGCGAAATCGCCATCGGCAACACTCTTGTCAGCTCCGCAGAGCGCAATTTTTTCCTTGGACCGGAAGAGCGCGGACTTGGCATGGTATTTCAGTCGTATGCCGTTTGGCCGCATATGACGGTGTATCAAAACGTTGCGTTTCCGTTGGTTAACGGCCCGCGCAAATATTCCACCCACGACGTGAAGCAACGAGTTTTGAATGCGCTCGAGCTAGTGCAGCTCGGCGGCCTCGCCGACCGCCCAGCGCCATTCTTAAGCGGCGGCCAACAACAGCGGGTCGCCCTGGCGCGCGCTCTCGCCGTCGAGCCGAAAGTGCTGCTCATGGACGAGCCGCTCAGCAATCTCGACGCCCGCCTGCGCGAGGAAGTGCGCGACGAAATCAAAAACCTCTCGAGAAAATTCGGCATCGCGGTGCTCTACGTCACCCACGATCAGGTCGAAGCGATGGCTTTAGCCGACCGGGTCGCGGTCATGAGCAAAGGCAAAGTGCTGCAATGCGCGCCGCCGCGCCAGCTGTATGAAGCCCCGTCGAGCCGCGAAGTCTGCGAATTTCTCGGTTCGACGAATTTGCTCGATGGCGTAGTCTCGAACGGTGGCCAGATCGAAACCGAACTGGGCAAAATTACCTGCGCCATTCCCGATGCCAAAATGAAAAACGTCAGCGTCGCGATCCGCCCGGAAGAGATTCTCCTTTCACCGGCGTCCACCGGTTCAGAAAACGAATTTGCCGCCGAAGTGATTTCGTCGACGTTTCTCGGCGAGCTGACCGTTTGCGACCTGCTGGTAAACGGCAAGAAATTGCGCTTTAAAACGACTCAGAGCACCGCGCCGGCGCAACGATTTTTCGTGCGCCTGCCTGCGGACAAGCTAAAGCTATTTGCTCGATCGTGATGCGGCTGATGCCCGTGTGAAGAAAATATTTCAAAGGATTGTTTTATGCTGCCACGCGAAGACAATAATCTGCTGACCCAAATTGGTTCCGACAAACCGATGGGCAAGCTCATGCGCCGTTACTGGATTCCCGCCTTGCTGTCGAAGGAAGTCGCCGAGCCGGACTGCCCACCCGTGCGCGTGCGTCTGCTCGGCGAGGACCTCGTGGCTTTTCGTGACAGTCAGGGACGGATCGGTCTCCTGGACGAACATTGCTCCCACCGCGGCACTTCGCTTTTTTTCGGCCGCAATGAAGAGTGCGGACTGCGCTGCATTTATCACGGTTGGAAGTACGACACCGCCGGCAACGTGTTGGAGACTCCGGCAGAACCGGAGGGCAGCACACTAAAAGACAAAGTCCACCACACCGCCTATCCGTGCAAGGAGGCGGCGGGAATTGTTTGGAGCTATCTCGGACCAAAGGATAAGATTCCTCTGCTGCCGAATTATGAGTGGATGAATCTTTCGCCGAATCACTTGTACGTGACCAAGTCTGTTCAAGATTGCAGCTGGCTCCAGGGGCTCGAAGGCGAATGCGATTCATCGCATCTTTCCGTCCTGCACAAGAATTTTACCGGCGAGCGCCAGCGCGGCGGCGGCGACGGCGCTTTATACGCGGCGGATTCGGCGCCTGAATTGGAAGGGATTGAAATGGATTACGGCGTACGAATGCTCTCCTGCCGTAAGATCGATGCCGAGACCATTTACCTGCGCGTTTCCAATATCGTGCTCCCTTGCCACGGCTTTATTCCCACGGGCGGTTTGAAAGGAAATCCCGAAGGCTACACGATTCACTCCCACGTGCCCATCGACGACACTCAGAGCATGCGCTACAACATTCACTTTCGGCGCACTCGCCCGATCCGCGACGACGAAAGACAGCATGACGACGAGATCGGCGCGGATTTTCACAAGCGGCGCAACTTGGCGAACGACTACCTGCAAGACCGCGAGCAGCAGAAGCGTGAGACGTTCACCGGCATGGGACAAATTTTCCTCATTCACGACTCCTGCGCCACCGAAAGCATGGGTCCAATCTACGACCGGTCCCAAGAGCATCTCGGCGTCAGCGACATGACCGTCATCGCCGTGCGAAGATTTCTTTTGCACACGGTCCGCGCCGTCAATAGCGGCAAAGAACCTCCCCATGTCATCCGAAGCGAGGCGCAGAACGATTTACGCCACGTCGCCTGCATCGCGACGAAGATCCCCGCAAGCAGTGATCCAAAGACCTATGTCACCGAACAATTGAAGAAGGAAAAGTATTGGGAAACCGCGGATTGAGACGGTGGAATCATTCCACTTGGAGGTCCTATGAAAGTCGTCGATGTTATCGCTGAAATCCTCAAACGCGAAAGCGTTGAGTTTCTTTCGTGCTACCCGACCAATCCGTTGATCGAAGCTGCGGCGAGCGCGGGCATCCGGCCGCTCGTCTGCCGCCAGGAGCGGGTCGGCGTCGGCATCGCGGATGGGTTCTCCCGCGTTACTAACGGGCGGCGCATCGGCGTGTTTACCATGCAGGCGGGGCCTGGAGCGGAGAATGCATTTTCCGGCGTCGCGACTGCGTATTCAGACTCCGTGCCGGTGCTTTGTTTGCCGGTCGGTCACCCGCGTGGCAGTTCGCAGGTGTTTCACTTCTTTCGTTCAGCGCAGGCCTACGCGCCAATTTCAAAATGGGTCGAAGAAATTACCGTCACCGATCAAGTGCCAGAAATCTTGCGGCGCGCCTTTACCTATCTCAAGCTAGGCCGTCCGGGGCCGGTGATGGTGGAAATACCCGGCGACATCGCCGTCGAAGAATTTTCCGGTGCGCTGAACTACAAGCCGGTGAAGCGCACGACCAGCGGCGCCAATGCGCGCGATGTTGCAGAAGCGGCGAAAGTTTTGTTGCAAGCGAGAAATCCCATGATCATCGCCGGGCAGGGCGTGTTGTATGCCGAGGCGACTGACGAATTGATCGAGCTTGCCGAGCTGGCGCAGCTTCCCGTGTCGACGCCGCTGGAAGGGAAGAGCGCTTTTCCGGAGCACCATGCGCTTTCGCTGGGCACCGGCTCCGGCGTGATGCCGCGAACGGTGCATACTTTTTTGCAGAAAGCCGATGTGATTCTGGCGATCGGCACGAGTTTGACCAAGCACAACATTACCGCGGCGACGATCCCGCCAGGCAAAGTGATCATTCACGCGACCAACGATGAGCGCGACATCAATAAACAATACGCGTCGGATTATCCGCTCCTGGGCGACGCGAAGTTGGTGCTGCACCAATTCGTCGAAGCGGCGCAGGATATTCTCGGCGGCAAGAAGCGCGATCCTGAGGGCGCGGTGGCGGCGGAGATCAAAAAAGTCAAGGAAGAATGGCTCAAGGAATGGATGCCCAAGCTCACGTCCAATGAAAAACCGCTGACGCCTTATCGCGTCATGTGGGAGTTCATGAATTTGTTCGATCGAAAAGACGTCATCGTCACCCATGACTCCGGCAGCCCGCGCAATCAACTGGTGCCGTTTTACCAAGCGCCGACGCCGCGCAGTTATCTGGGCTGGGGCAAGTCCCACGCGCTCGGCGGCGGCCTGGGGTTGATCATGGGCGCCAAGCTGGCGGCGCCGGATAAATTTTGCGTCAACTTCATGGGCGATGCCGCCTTCGGGATGACCGGCCTCGATTTCGAAACCGCCGTGCGCAACAACATCCCGACGTTGACGATTGTTTTGAACAATAATTTTATGGCCGCCGAAACCCACAGCATGCAAGCCTCGCACGAACGCTACGGCACGATGAACATCCTGGGTAACTACGCCGACCTGGCAAAATCGCTTGGCGGCTGGTCGGAACGGGTCGAAGAGCCGGGGCAAATCGTTCCAGCGTTGCAGCGCGCGCACAAAACGACTCAAGACGGTAAGGCAGCATTGCTCGAATTCATCACCAGCCGGGAAATCGATTACTCGCGAATGAAAGACTGAACCGGTCAGTCACCCATGTGTCAGCGGTTTATTTTTTGCGAAAACCCCGGGGCGACTGTCAATCCCCTCGCACAGGCGCGAGGATTCGGCTGGATTGATTTAAAGGTTTTGAATTGCTACCCGTTGAATCGATGCAGCGCCCTTTCATCGGCCTATCGCTGATACTGATCCTGGTTTTTGGTATCACCGAAACCCACGCCGTCCAATTTCAATGGCACTCCAGTGCGGCTGCCGAAGAGGACGTTTCCTCGGAAGAGCGTGCCGAACAAGTCTACAGAACCGCCGCGTCGAAAAGATCTCGTGACCGCCGCACCGAATCCGCACGACGACGAGTGGGCAAAAACCTGCCGGCGCTTCAAGCTAAATTGTCGTTTTCTTCCTCGCGTCAGCGGCCGACCTTTCTCGTCGACCCGCACCGCGCTCTGCAGATCTTGAGAATCTAGTTTCCATTCTTCCCGAATATCTTAAGCGCTCGAGCGCGCTGGGCGCGGTCTGGCGTGTTTCCGTAGTTTGAAGGGAGAAATGGCAATCATGGATTCGGATCGAATATTTCTTTGGCTCGCCTTTAATGTCTTTGTTCTCGGTATGCTCGCGGTGGACCTCGGGGTTTTTCACCGCAAGGCCCATTCGGTCTCCATCAAGGAGGCGACAACCTGGAGCATCGTGTGGATTTCCCTGGCGATGATTTTCAACCTCGGGATTTATTTCGCTTGGGGCCAGGAGAAAGCGCTCGAATTTCTCACCGGCTACGTGATCGAGAAATCGCTCAGCGTCGATAACCTCTTCGTCTTCTTGATGATCTTTCAATATTTCGCCACCCCGGCGGAGTATCAGCATCGGGTGCTTTTCTGGGGTATTCTCGGCGCGCTCATTCTGCGCGCGATCTTTATCGCGACGGGCGCCGCCTTGATCGCCAATTTTCACTGGATGATCTATATCTTCGGCGCCTTCCTGGTCTTTACCGGCATCAAGATGTTTCTCCAGGGCGACGAGAAGATCAAGCCGGAGAAAAATCCGCTGGTGCGCTTATTCGAGCGCTGCGTGCCGATCAGCAAGAAATATCACGGGCAGAGCTTTTTCGTCAGACATGAGGGGAGGCGGCAGGCGACGCTTTTGATGGTTGTGCTCCTCGTCATCGAAACCACCGACGTGATCTTTGCGGTGGACTCGATTCCGGCAATCTTTGCGATCACGCAGGATCCGTTTATCGTCTATACGTCGAACGTCTTCGCGATCCTCGGCCTGCGCGCCCTTTATTTCATGCTCGCCGGCGTCATGCAGATGTTCATCTACTTGAAAGTCGGTTTGTCGTTTGTTTTGGGTTTCGTCGGCGCCAAGATGCTGCTCGTCGATATTTATAAAATTCCGATCGGCGCGTCGTTGTCGATTATCGGCGGTGTGTTGCTGCTATCGATTCTCGCGTCGTGGTGGGTGCAAAGAAAGCCCACCCTGGCGCCTAGGCCCAGGCCTGCACTGGTTTGGCCGGCGGGTGCGCTGGCGGGGATCATTCTGATTTTGGTGAAGTGGCATTCCATCGCCGCCGGACCCACCGGCCACGAAGCCATCACGGTATTGCGTGTCGTAGAGCGCGAATTAGCCGACGCCCAATGGCGCCAGCCGACGCTCACCAACGCCGAGATATTCCGCCATGCCAATGCGGCTTTAGATGAAGCGTGGACTGATCTCGGCGAAAAGCGTTATGAGGAAGCGATCGCCACCGCCCAAGCGGCGAAGAAATTCCTGGCGGAGCGGCCTAGATGAATAAGCGGATTGAACTACTGCGCTTGTTTACGCTCCAGAATGTTACCGACGGACTGTAAAATTTCTTGGGGACCGACAGGCTTGACCAACACTTCATCGAAGCCGGCTGCCTGGGCCCGCTGTTGCACTTCGTCTTGTGCCCAGCCCGTCACGGCGATCAACGCAACGTTTTTCCCAGAGGGCTGCGCGCGAATTCG
>JBEVIO010000382.1:0-5007 GCA_040510635.1 Binatia bacterium
GTTTGCCGCGGCCGATCTCATACACATCGCGAAAGCCGTTGGTCGTGATCAGACCCGTCTTGGCTCCCTTGCGCTCCAGCACCGCGTTGATCGTCACCGTCGAACCATGCACGAAGAAGCCAGCGCCGGCGACATCGATTTTTGCGTGGCTCAGACAATCCGCGATACCGCGCGCCAGGTCGTCCGGCGTCGTCAACGACTTGCTGCGATACACCTGGCCGTTATCATCGACGGCGACGAGGTCAGTAAACGTTCCACCTATATCAACAGCGACTCTCATGGAGCCTTTCTAACAAAGGGATTCATCTAGATTGCAAGTTTCAAAAGGCGAGATCCTTCACTGCGTTCAGGATGACAGCCTCGTGAGCTGTCATTCCGAGCAAAGCGAGGAATCTCGTCTTCACTCCGACTGAATCATCCAACCAGCGTCTTTGCCCCGCCCGCCGTCACCTGAAAACTGTCGCCGAACAAAACGATCTTCCCTTCGGTCTCGATGGTCACGCGCAACGCCAGCGTCATATCCTCGTTGAGCGTCGTCGCGCCGACGGACGCAGCGCCCACTTCGCGCGCGTCGCTCTCACTTAAAAACGGCGCTTCCCATTGATTGAGGCCGATACCGTTGGCGAGACCGTATACTGAAGCCGTCGCGTAGAACTCACCGAGTGCTTTGCGGGCGGTCTCATCGATCGCCGCCACCGCGCCATTGGGTTTCAATTGTTGCGCCATCGTCGTGACGATCTCCCGCGCTTTGCCGTAGGCGCTCTTCACCTTCGTGTCATTCGCGAGAAAATACGTCCGCCCGGCTTCGGCCCAATAGCGCTCATGCTGCACAGCAAGATAAACCGCCCAATGGGTACCAACGCCCGCCGCTTGCTTGAAGCTCGGCGGATTCAGCCGTTTTTCGCCGGCAAGGATGCGAATATCCTCGGCGCCTTTATCGCGCGCCAAGCGATCGATATCGGCGACGATTTCATATTCTTTCCGCCCCGGCTTGATGACGGCTGCGGCGTCTTGGCAAACTTCTCTGAGCAATCGTCCCGCTTCGCTCATGGCGGCAAGCTCGCGCGCGGTTTTACGCAACCGGATCGGCTGAAACAGCGAATGGAGATTCTGCCAAGCGACTTGCGGCAGCGCGCTTTTCATCTCTTCCAATTGCGGCAGGGGAAACCCCCGCCCGGAATCCACCAACCCCAAGCGCGCCTTTTCGAAACCTTTTTCCTTTAAAAGCTTTGCGCCGTCGGCGCCGACCTGGTTTGACGCGCGCACATCTTCTACCCAGGTGAGAGTTTTGGCAAAGGGAACGTCGCGGCTACCGATGTTGAGCAGCATTGATATCGCGCCGTCGCGCGGCACCACGGCGATGCCACCGCGGACTTTAGGAAAATAGTTCGTCAGGTAACAAAGGTCGGCGAAGGAACAGTTGTCGCCGTAAACCACCAGGGCGTCGAGGTTTAACGCCGCCATCTCCCGGCGCACGGCCTCGAGCCTCGACTGAAATTCCTCCCGCGGCGCCAGCTCCGGATCCCACGTCGAACACCCGCGTTTCAGGACGGAATGTCTACCGAATATCATCTGTTCTCCGATCCCGTCTGACGTTTTGAACGACTTGAACTGCTTGAACGATTTGAACGAAAAGGTTCAAGCCGTTCAAAAAGTTCAAACCGTTCAAGCCCGTCTTAAGCCAAAAGACGTTAATCCTTAATGTAAATATCCCAGGACGATTTCATCAGCGATTCCGCCTTCGTGTTCGTCATCACGACCGTATCGCCCAGCGTCAAATAGCCGGTCTCCGGCAAATATTGGTTGGGATGAATGATAAACGTCATCCCTTCCTCAAGTTTGGTTTTGTTTTCATCTTCCAAACTGCCCGGCGCGAAGGAGCCACAGCCGAGACCATGACCGCGCACGCGCATGAACGGCGGTCGGCAATATTGTTCGTAGCCATACTCAATAAACGTCCCATTAATCGCCTTGGCAACTGCGTACGCCGGCGCGCCGGTCTGCGCCGCCTCCATACCCAAGCCCATCGCCTTGTGTAGGATCGCGTATTTCTGGCGCACCACCGGCGGCGGCTCGCCCAACACCACGGTTCGGCAGATCTGCACGAATAAGCCGCCGATGCACGGCGTGATTTCACCGATGATAATATCGCCCGGCTGAGTCACCCGGTCGGTCGCGGGATGCAGCGCTTGATTGTGGCTGTTGGCCACCACCATACCGAAATTATCTTCGGCGCCGAGATAACGCATGCGATGTTCGACGATGGCGGCAAGCTCGTATTCTTTCAAGCCAGGCCGCGCGTCTTCGTGCAGTGCGCTAACACCGGCGTCGGCGATCGCCGCGGCGCGCCGCAATCTTTCTAACTCGCAAGGGGGTTTGCAGCGCGCCATGTTTTCAATGATGTCCTTGGCGTTGGCCGGAGTCTGCTTGAGCGACCGAGCGATCTCATCGTGCAAATCGACATGTATCGCTTCGCGGCCGATGAGTCCGACCTTGCCGGAAATACTCGGCAAACGCGGCCACAATTCTTTGAACGGCTTGATGTTCTGGAGGAAGGATTCTTCGCGCGCGCGCGGGATATCCCACACAGGCGCCAGATAAAGCACCGGCACATCGTCGAGTGGGATCACCAGCATGGTCTCCGGGCCGACGCTGATGAAGTCGGTGAGATAGGCGACGTAATTCATGCGCAGGAAGTTATGCCGTCCGGAATCGTAAACCAGCAAGGCTTGCAATCCTTGGTCGCGCATCGCCTGACGCACCTGGGTCAACCGTTTTTCGAATACCGCTCGTTCATCCATAGTCACCTCGCAAATCTCGCCGCTATTCTCATTGACGCAACGTCTCTAATCAGGTTGAAGAAGGTAGCAAAGTTATTCCCTCTCCGCCACGTCTTCGTGGGGAAGAGGGCTAGGGTGAGAGGGCTCTTCGCCGCGAGCGCACGCTTTAGCTGTGATAACCGCCGACCCTCACCCCTGCCCTGTCCCGTCGGAGTGGTCGAGGGGGTTAAGATTACTTCGCTCCAAACGATTCAGCCACATTTCTCGTGCGGCAACTGGTCCCACCTGCTACCTCTCGTGGATTGCCTTCATGTAGCCCAGTCGCTCATCCCGTTCGATCATTTCTCGCGGGCGTTCATCGGCGGCACCGTAACCTCCGCCACCGGCGGTAAAAAAAGTCACACTGCCGCCTGCTCTCAGAGGACAATTCGGCTTCTTCGTCAGCCAGATTCCCGGATCGTCCGGCGTTTGTTTCACCAACGCCTGGGCTTTCGCGCCGCACTCGCCGCCGAACAATCCCCATGGTGCCGTGCGCTGCCGCTCGACGTTGATATTGGTAGACGCGTCGCACAGAACGCGCACCGACACTTCTATACCCAAGCCACCGCGAAATTTTCCCGCGCCGCCGCTACCTTCGCGCAACCGCTGGCGCTCAATCACCACTGGATAATAAATTTCCTGCAATTCCACCGGCGCATTCTGCACGTCGCCCTGGCACATGGACACGGTAGCGTTCTCGCCGTCTGCGTGCGGCCGTCCGCCCCAGCCACCGCCCATGAGCGTCTGACAGAGAAATCGTCGTCCCGTGCGCGGATCGGTACCGAAGAACGCGTAGCCGCCCATGTCGCCTTTATGCCCCGCGGCGACTTTGTCCAGCATAGCAGGCGCCAGCGCCTTGAGAATCAAATCGATTACCGTCGGCAAGGTACGGCTCCAGTTACCCACCGGCGACGGCGGCGTCGCACTGAGAATTTTTCCTTCGGGAATGACAATCTTCAAAGGCCGAAAGCAGCCTTCATCGATCGGCGAAGACGGCGCCACGAGCGACTTGAAAGCGACCCGCGCCGCGGCCACAGCGCCGGATTCTCCGGAGTTGATCGAGCCCGGCACCTGATCGCTGATCTCGGAAAAGTCGATGGTCATTTCTCCGCCGCACACTTCGACTTTCACCTTGAGCGGCACGGGCCGATCGAGATTGACGCCGTCGCTATCGAACAGAGCTTCGGCTTCGTATTTGCCAGGTTTGATGCGCGCCACTTGTTCCCGCGCCAAGGCTTCCGACTGATCCCAGATCGTTTTCACGCATTGCAAAAATAAGTTGGCCTCATATCGCTGCACCAACTCGCCGAGGCCGCGGTCGCCCACCCGGCACGCCGCAATCTGCGCGCGTAAATCCCCGAGGCAAGATTCGGCGAAGCGGACGTTGTCGGTAATAATCTGGAAAAGCTCCTGATTCGGCTGTTCGCCGCGATAAAGCTTCAGCGAGCGGAACTGCAATCCCTCCTCGTAAATCTCCCGCGTTCCGCTGAAGCCGAAGCCGACCCGCGTGCCGCCGATATCGATCCAGTGCGCACGCACCGCCAAAAACGCCATCAGCTCACCCTGGTAAAAAAACGGCGTGTAGATGACTACATTATTTAAATGCTGGCCGCACACGTACGGATGATTCATGATCAGCACGTCGCCGGGCTGAAAACCGTTCTTGCCGTGCATGCGCACGCCGTCGATGATAGCCGGACCCAGATCAGCGAGAAAGATCGGCAGCGCGCCGAAATTTTGCGACAGAATGTTTCCTTCGGTATCGACGATGCCGACGCAATAATCGCGCACCTCGTAGATCATCATGTTGTAAGAGGTTTTGCGCAGCGCCGTGGCCATCTCGTTGGCGATATGCGCCAGGCCGGCGCGCACGACTTCCACCGTGATCGGATTGACGGTCATCTTCACTGCGTAAATCTTTCTCTTCAATCGACTCGAATCAAGACATTTTCTCCCGCCAAGGCGCGAAGGCGCAAAGTTAATAGTTATTGACCTTCCTGACTTGGCGCCTTTGCGTCTTTGCGGGAGTCAGCTCTTCTCCAACTATTTTTTTTCGTCCGCGGTTACCGCGCGGGACGCGGAATGCACCGGCACGGTGGCTTCGCGCAACGAGTAGAGGTACTTGATGACGTCTTCGTTGGACATGTACTTGCTCATGTCGTAACGCTCCCGGTGGACCATATCTTTC
>JBEVIO010000383.1:0-4613 GCA_040510635.1 Binatia bacterium
TCGGTTTCTTATGTGCGTCTCGGAAGGAGTTTCCGACCGGTTCACCGGTAATCGCCAAGATGCTTGAAGCCTATGATCGCCTAAACTTCGAGGATCGCCCGCTCAGCGCTTTTAACAGTTACATCTACGGTCCCGTTTGCCTCGGCCGCGGATATCGCGGGCGTGGTTTATTGCGCGGCCTTTATGAAGCGCAAAAAAAAGATTTGGCCGGACAATTCGAGATCGGGGTCGCGTTCGTTTCGCGAAGCAATCCGCATTCATTGAGCGCGCATGTCGCCGGTCTAGGCATGAGCGAAGCGGGTGACTTCGAGGTCAAGGGCAACGTCTACGCGACTCTCGCGTTCCGCGTACCGGCGCAGTCATAGCAGTTTCAGCTTAGGATGGCGTTGGTGCTTGCAGATTCGCTCTGGGTTCCATAGAATCAAATTATGTCAGAGTTCTTGCAGATCAAATCGAAAGGAAAGATTGAACATGGATGCTGATGCAAAGAAAACCGCGTTGCGCATGATTCCGTATGGAATCTATGTGCTCACTTCCGAGGGCAAAGACGGCAAGGTTGCAGCGTCAACCGTGAACTGGGTAACGCAGACGGCGTTTCAGCCGCCGCTGGTAGTTGTTGGCGTGAAAGCCGATTCCGGGGCGCATGCAATCATCAAAGATTCGAAAGTATTCGCCCTCAATATTCTCGGTAAGGATCAGAAAGGGCAGGCGTTTACTTTCTTCAAGCCGCTCGAGCGCGAAGGCAACACAATCGGCGGCGAGCCGTTTCGCAAAGGCAGTCTGGGCGCGCCGATCTTGGAAAAGGCACCGGCCTACGTCGAGTGTCAACTGGTCGATACGATCGAAAAGGGCGATCATTCGATCTTCGTCGGCGAGGTGAAAGATGCCGGCGTCGCAACGCAGCCGTCGGGCCGACCCGACGACGCGATCCTGGCGATGCGAGATTTGGGCGATAAAGTTTTCTATGGCGGATAGAGACGTGGTTTGAACGCAGCGTCTTGCGCTTGGCGTCAGGCCTCTTGGGTTTAATACCAGACGCTGGGCTCCAGGACGCAAAACAATCGAAGGGAGAAAAACAATGGCTAAGATCCGGCACATCGCTTATCGCGCAACCGACGTCGATGCGATGGCGAAGTTTTTCGTCGATGCCATGGGTATGAAATTGATCCAGAAACGCAAGAACAACGCCATCGATCTGAGCGATGGATCGGTAAATATCACCGTGCTTCCGCTGCGCGCGGGCACGTCGGATGGCGCGCCAACCAAGCAGCCGGGCATCGATCACATCGGTTTTTCAGCCGAGAATGATCAAGAGCAGTTTCGTATGCTGGAAGCGGCCGGCGCGAAGAAGGCCGGCACGCTCAATCTCGGGACGGCGTATTATGAAGATAAATTCGTCGGCCCTGAAGATATCATCATCGACGTCGGTCATTGGCAGGGCGCGGCGCCGATCGATAAATAATAGTACAATCGTAGGGGCGCAGCACGCTGCGCCCATTTTAGTGGGGCGCGCGGTCTTTTTTGGCCGTGCGCCTTTTTATTTATCGAATCATCAAACGCTCGGCTTTGCCCGAGTAGTTGATAAAAACGGTTTTTAGCTCCGTAAAGAAATTCAAACCCTCTTCCGCCATCTCCCGCTCGCCCACTCCCGTTGCTTTGGTACCGCCGAAGGGGAGCTGGGCTTCGCCGCCGATAGTCGGTTCGTTGACGTGAACCATGCCGGTCTCGACCTCTTCGACGAAGCGCATGATCGTGTCGATGTTTTCCGTAAAGATCGAGGTCGTCAATCCATACTCGACGCCGTTGGCGAAGGCGAGGGCTTCGTCGATGGTTTTAGCCGTGGAAACGGCGAGGACGGGACCAAAAATCTCTTCTTTGAAAATGCGCATTCCCGGCTCGACATTATCGAAGATTGTCGGCTCGACGAAGTAACCTTTGTCGAGGTAATCGGGCTTATTGCCGCCGAGAACCAAGCGCGCACCTTCTTGCCGGCCGATGTTGATGTAATCCAAATCGGTCTTCCACTGCTTCTCGTCCACTGCGGGCCCCATGTCGACCGATTCATCCAAGCCGGAGCCGATCTTGATTTTTTTCGCCGCTTCGACGAGCCGCGCGACGAGCGCATCTGTGACGGACGGCGCTGCGATCACGCGTGAAGTCGCCGTGCAACGCTGCCCGGTCGATCCGAAGGCGCCGCCGTGTATCGCCACGGCGGCTTTGTCGAGGTCGGCGTCGGCCATGACGATGACCGCGTTTTTGCCGCCCATCTCGCAAGTGACTTTCGCGCCGCGCTGCGCCGCCTTGGCGTAAAGCGCGCCGCCGATTTCATTTGAGCCGGTGAACGAGATCGCCCTAAGGACCGGTGAATGAACCATTGCTTCGCCGACGACGGAACCGGAACCGACCACCATATTGAACACGCCTGGAGGAAGGCCGGCTTCTTGGTATATTTCCGTGAGCAAGGTCGCCGTCGCGGGAGTTAATTCCGCGGGTTTAAAAATGACGCAGTTGCCGGCCGCTAATGCCGGCGCGGATTTCCACACGGGAATCGCCCAGGGAAAATTCCACGGCGCGATCAGTCCGACAACACCCAGCGGACTGCGAACTGTATAGGTGAAAGTATCGCGCGCTTCAGAGGGCAGAGTCTTGCCGTGCATGCGAAAGCCTTCGCCGGCGTAAAACTCCAACAGCGAGATGCCCTTCATGACTTCACCCTTGGCCTCTTTGAGTATCTTGCCTTCTTCGCGGGTCAGTGTTCGCGCGATCTCGTCGGCGCGTTGGCGGGCGATGTCGGCGGCGCGCCAGAGGACCCGGCCGCGCTCTGGGCCGGGCGTTTTGCGCCAGCCTCTCGCCGCGGCTTGCGCGCAATCGATTGCGCTCTGAACGTCTTCGGCGGTGGCTGCGGGAAACTCGGCAATCACGTCATCGGGATCCGCGGGGTTGAGATTGCGCACCAGACGACTCGATTTGGAATGAAACCATTTACCATTCACATAGGAGCCAGTGTTCATAGCGACCTCGCGGAAAGGTAGGATTGCTCTCTCTTATATCCCTAGCCACAAAAAAACCAGAGCGCCGCAAGCAACGCTCCGGTTTATAAAAGTTGAAGGTAAAGAAGCGTTAGAAAGATCGCTTGGTCAAATCGCGAAGAGTGGCTCGCCATCTTTCTTCGAGCTTGTCGATCTGCTCGGCGCTCAACCCTTGCTCGGGATACCAACGCTTGAAGCCGTAATCTTTTGTCGGATTGCCGTACTCGTATTCTTCGAGCACTTTTTGGCCGCCGGCGCCGAGGATGAAATCAGCGAGCAACAGCGCCGCATGCGGGTGCGGCGCTTTGGCCGAAATCGCGGTAGAGCCGGAATTGGACGGCACGACGTCCATCGGGATCCATTCGATGGGCGCGCCGACTTTCAGCGATACTTCGACGTGATTGCGAAAGGTTGTCGGCGAGACGCCGACTTCGCCGGAGATGACCATGTCGAGCAGAGCGCGCCCCGAGACATTGTGAATCGCGGGATTCTGGCTCTTGAGTTTCTTGACGTATTCCTCGCCTTGAAACTTGAGCATCGCGCCGATGACGGTGACGCCGGTGTCGCTGCCGGCAAAGGCGATTTTGTCTTTCAACTCGGGGCGCAATAACCCTTGGTAGTTTTTCGGCGCGAGCTTTGCCGGTATAGAGTTTTTGTTGTAGGCAAGACCGATATGCGATTCGCGGTCGATGGCCCAGAAGACGAGACCTTTGGGACCTTTTTCTTTGACGTGGTCGGGAAATTTCCCTTGCGTCGGAAAATAGTACGGCACCAACATGCTGTTGTCTTTTAACAGCTTCAATAGCGGAATAGTGGTTTCGATCGTATCGACGATGTGGCGCTGCGCTTGGGATTCCGCCATGATCCGCGCGCTCATCTCGGCGCGCGTCGCGCGATAGGATTCGACTTTGACGCCGGGATATTTGGCTTCGAAGGCGGCGGCCAGTTCTTTATACGAGTTGCCGGCGAGCGAAGTATACCAGGTGATTTTGCCTTCACTCTTGGCGCCTTCATATAAGATTTTTTCCCGGTCCGGCTTGTTGTACGCGGCAAGTTGCTCGATTGCCATCTTGTTCTGAGCCCAACTGGCGCCTGCTAGACTTAGGCTGGCGAGTATCACTCCAGCGGCGATTTTCATCCGATTTCTCCTTTGAACGATCCAACTGGTTAGTAGCCCGTTTCCACGAGCTGATTGTAGTAGAGTTTGACGAAGGGTCTCAGTCTATCGGTGCGCTTATAGTGCGCGAACTCCTGAGGCACTTTCATTTCTTTTTCAATCTGCGCCAAACTCTTGCCGGCGGCGATCAGTTTGGCGACTTCGTCCCGCATCACAACGAAATAACGTTTTTGCTCTTCGAGATCTTTTACACCGCGTCCGATATGCACGGGACCATGGCCTGGCACGTAGGTATCAACGGGTAGCTGACGCGCCATGATGCGGTCAAGAATTTCGATCCACCCTTTGACATTGGAATAAAAAATATCTCCGGATTCACCTTGGCCAGGATAGCACCGGAGATCTCACGGTTTATATTCCTCAGAAGCGCGTCTTTTTGATGGGCGACCTTCTGGATACCGAAGTCC
>JBEVIO010000384.1:0-5518 GCA_040510635.1 Binatia bacterium
GGCGGCCTTGTCGAATTTTTTATCGAGGAAGCGTTGAAGGAAGCCGGCGTTAACCCGGAGACCGAAGTGGAAATGGTCCAAGACCCGGTGTTCGGCTACCGGAACAATCCCGCCCACATCGACATGCTCCGCTCCGGGAAAGTCAACGCCATCACATCGTCGCCGCCTTTTTCGGATGAATTGGAAAAAGAAGGCTACCCGGTCATCCTCGATCCCAACGTAGTATTTCCCAGGCGTCCCGGCAAAGTCACCGTGGCGCCGCGCCGGACCGTCGAAGAGCGAAGCGAGGAGCTGAAAGCCTACTTCCGCGCCATCACGCGGACGTTCTGGTTCATGCGCGATGTAAATAATTTTCAGTACCTCCACGATCTCGAAACGCGGCTAAGAAAGCTCACGCACAACGAGGACGAGCAGCGTCTTTTCATCGCTTCGGCGCCGGATCGGGTCGACAGTTGGGCGCTGCCGATGGACGGCGGCATAGAACGTCACGCGCTCGAACGTATCATTCAAGAGATGGTCAAAAGGGGCAGGCTCGAACGGCCGATTCCCGTCGCGGACGTATTCAAAGACGACGCAGTGCGCGACGCTTACCGCGACGTCAGCACCCGGGCCGAGCTCAAACCCGCGTTCAACGCAGCCACGACCGTTCTTGAGAAATATGGTTTTTGACAATTGGGAAAAGGATGAAGGTTGAGCGGTCTTTAATGCGGGCAATTATTTCTTGGCCTTGTCGCCGAGAATCGACTGCAACAGGGAAAAATTAAAAATCCGCTGCGCCGGAACGTCCTTGTCGATCTTAACTTCGTTCTTGTGAAAGCTGATGATGCGTTCTTGCGCGCCCGGGGATAGCGTCCCATCGTCCGTGTATGCTTTCAAGGAGGCGCGGTAAACACCGAGAGCGTCGTCCTCCGGCACTTTGCTAAAGCGCGCGAACATCTTCACCGCTTCATTCTCATTCTTTTTGTACCACTGTAACGTTTGCAAAGTTCCGGCTAAAAATCGCCGGACAAAATCCGGCCGTTCCGCCAGCGTCTTGTCCGATACCGCGACACCACCGCTGGCATATTCAAAGTGGTCGCCATAAGCGGCAAGCTCGTTAAACCCCATTTTGCCGGCTCGGGTGCGCTCCGGGGCATTGACTACGGTCGCAGCGACGGCTCCACTGCCCAGGGCAGCCAGCCGCCCTTCCAACGGTATGACTTGAATTGTTACGTCGCGTTGCCAATCAATCCCGCTCTTAGTAAGAATCTCACGAGTCATTTGACCGCTGGCGCCGCCGATGGTTTGAATCGCGACGGTCTTGCCCTTGACCTGTTGAATTGTCTTAATTTCCGGCGCGCCATAAAGCCAAAATTGCGGTTTGCTATCGAAGACCATCACGATCTTTAAACTGACACCGCGCATAATGGCCGTCGTCGTCGCACCGAGGATTTGGCTGAAATCGAAACTCCCGCCGATCAATCCCTGCACACCCACCTGGGGCTGCGCCATAATCGTTAGCGCATCGATACCGTTGTCTTTGTAAAATCCTTTGTCCGCTCCCGCGACAAAAATAAACGCATTGGGACTGCCGATTCCGGTTCGATGCACCTTCGCCGTGTCTGCGGCGCTTGCCGCCGAAACTGAAGCGACGCCGATCAAAATAAAACCCAGCGACAAATGAAAAAGAGCTCTTCTCATACTCATCAGGCCATCTCCGCTAAGTGAATCTCCTTTCTTTACGATGTTTCAAAGTCCGCCCTCGACAGGGTCTTCCACTGCTTAGTCGGTCGCGCTTCCGAAAGCGCGCGCAGCTCGCGTTCCCAGATTTTCCGAAAGAGGATGACGACCGCATCGTTGCGGCCTAAATGGAAGTTATTCTGATCGGCCATCGCCCCCTGGCCGACTTGAGCAACGTAATCTTCGATCCTCGTCAGTTCGTAATTATCCGCGCCGGTCAGATTTTTGATCTTTGCCTTGCCATGAAGAACTCTTTCACCCAATTCGACGTGACTCGGGCCGGCCTGCTCTGTTTCCTTGGAGAGCTCGATAAATTTTTTCTTGGCATCTTCTCCTTCAAGATGCACGACGTCGACGCCGAGGCCCAAGCAGCGGTCGTCCTCGATCGGTACGCGCCACAAGAATCGATCCACGGAACCTTCGCCGAGTTGTTTCGCGATCAATCCTTTGATCTTGAGCGGATGGCGCAGGTGGTTCATGTTCGGCATGAGAATGTACCGCGCTTCGCTTTTCCCGGAGGGTAAGTTTCGCGTGAGCTTAATGCCGACATCGTTTTCCTGCGCAACGAGTTGATCAGGAACGACCACATCGACGCCGATCCGGCTGCGCGACTCCCGATGCGTAAACGGCACATGAACCGGATCGCCCAAATTATCGAGTCGGTTGAAATAATTGCATGGCCATTCTTCGCTCAGCAATACGTCGACGATGCCGCCGGCATCGAGATCGGAATAGTGCGGCAACGGCGGCGCCGCGCCATCGCCGAGAAACGCGAAGATGAGCCCCAGGTACTCTTCGGTGGGATAGCTGCGAATCTTGATCTTCGATTTGAAAACCGCATCCTCGCCGGGTTGCTCGACACACTGCCCCGACGGGTCATATTTCCAGCCGTGATAAAAACAGCGGATGCAATCATCTTCCACCCAGCCTGCCGAAAGCTGCGTCCCCCGGTGCGCGCAGCGAAACGCGACCACATGAGGTTTGCCGCTTTCGCCGCGGTAGAGAGTAAAATCTTCGCTCATGATCCGCAGCGGTATCGCTTCGCCCGCCGCCAAATCTTTGGCGCGGTAAACCGGTTGCCAAACCGAGCGGAGATAGCGCCCGGCAAGAGTGCCCGGCTCGGTGCGATAAAGATCTATCGAATTTTCGGCCATGTTTTTTCCTTTGCCATGAATCACGATCTTGGATTGTAACCGACAATTTTCGCCAGAAGCTGTTGTGTCAGAGCGGTAGCCCGACAAGAAACGCCTAGATCTTTGCCGCACTCGCAAGCGGTCGATAACCTCTAAGGACCTTCCCACAGATGGCGGAGCGCATCCGGCGATCGAGACACGCGTTCGATACGCTCGAACCAATGATCTGCCAGGTAACTCTGCCCGCGCTATTGTGAATCACTTGTTGCAGCGACTTCAAATCCAAGCCAGTGGGTTCAGCTACGGCAATGCCCTTGAACATTGCCAGCATGCTAATGCAGACAAGGATCTGATTGATAAGTTTTCGCCGCTGTGCCTGCCGGGACCAATAAACCCGACTTTTCGAATCATGCCTTTGTTCTACCTTATCCAAAGAAGATTGTAACGCCGAGCAACGCCTAACGCGCTACCAAGCCGGCAGGGATACCGCCGGTCTCGACCATCTAATTCCATACAATCCAATTTCAGCATGTGTGATATCGAATCTCCCACAGAGAGGGTAAGGATCGGCATGACAAATGAGACGTTCAGCTCAATGGATGACTCCTCGACAATTAAAATCTTTTACGTCCGCGAAATTTGTCGACGCGCAAGAGCGAGCTATCGGTGCACCGGTTGACCTCATCCGATCGGCACCGATCAGCGAAGCATCAGTTGAGTCTAATAAAATTTAAGGAAAGAATGGTCGGGGCGAGCGGATTTGAACCGCTGACCACACGCACCCCAAGCGTGTGCGCTACCAGGCTGCGCTACGCCCCGACAAGGTTTGGAAGTACGCGGAATCTAACATTCTGCGCGGGCTAAATCAATTTATATGGGTCGTGAGAACCCTTGAATGATCTAACGCAAATCGTGGAATGGGTCGCGCAAAGCGCGATCATGTTTAGGAAAGCAATCTGCGCAGCGACTCTAAATCTTTTTTGAGTTTCACCAAAGCGCTTTTATACTTCTGTTCGGAAAGAGGCAGCTTCAGTTGATCTTTTTCTTCTTTCTTCGCTTCTTTCAATTTCTTCCGGGCGCCTTCGATCGTGAAACCATCACTGTAAAGAAGCCGCTTGATTTCGAGCAGAAGCTCGACGTCGCGCTTCTTATATAATCGATGTTTTGACGGCGCCTTGGAGGGCTTGAGCAGATCGAACTCGGTTTCCCAATAGCGCAGCACGTAGGGTTCGACACCGACGATTTCACTCACTTCGCCGATCTTAAAATATATTTTCTCCGGCAAGCGCGGCGGCATGACCGATCCTATTCGGCCGCGGTTGAGCCGGGCGAAGACTCCGGCGACGAGGACATGCCGTTTAAGCTCTTTTTCATGATTTGGCTCGCCTTAAAAGTCAAAACCTTGCGGCCGACGATGATGATCTCATCGCCGGTTTGCGGATTTCGTCCTTTGCGCGGCCGTTTGGTATTGACGACGAAATTCCCAAAGCCGGAAATTTTCACTTTTTCACCGTGCTCCAAACAACCTTTGATGATGTCGAAAGTGGCTTCCACGACATCGGTCGCATCCTTTTTTGAAAATCCGACTTTTTCGTAAATGCGCGTGATAATTTCTGCTTTCGTCATTTTTTACCCCTTCGTGAGATTCTATGATCAACCGTCTCAACTACGGCGTTCAGCGCCGAAAGTCTCTCCTAGCCGCCCAACGAGCTTTTGGTGCAGTTCATTGACTTCCAAATCGGTTAAAGTTTTGTCCTCGGCGCGATAAGAAACACGGTACGCCAGGCTTTTCTTTCCATCCGGGATCGGCGCACCCAGATACTGGTCGAAAACCTCGACACGTTCGATCCAAGGTTCGCCGAGAGCGGCAATCCAACTGATGATTTGTTGGGAAGCAAATTCACGATCGACCACTATCGCAACGTCGCGCTCGACGGCCGGAAAACGTGGAAGCGACTCTGTGACTATTCGGCGCGGAGCATACTCAAGCAGTTTCTCCAAGTCAAGTTCAAACAACAGCACCGGCGGCACCCCAAGCTGGTCCGCCAAATTCGGATGCAATTCGCCTAAATAACCCAGCGTACTGTCGCCTAACCGCAAATTCGCCGATTTTCCGGGGTGTAAAAACTCTAATTCGCTGCGCGACCAACTCGCTGATTCCTCCAAACGGAAAAGTCCCAGGACGGCTTCCACCAGCCCTTTACACTCGAGAAATCCGATCTGCCCCTCTTCGCGCGAGCGCAAGCCGTGACGCGCGCGCGGACCGCACCAAACTCCGCCGACGGCTGTCCGTTCACCGGTTTCCGCGCTCGCGGTCGAACAAAAGACCTTGCCGAGGTGATAGGCATGAAAACTTTTCGTCTTCTGAGCGAGATTGAGCCGCAGATTGTCGATCAATCCCGGAATCAAGCTAAAGCGCATTTCGGTGTTTTCCTTAGCCAAGGGATTGAGCACCGACACCGCCGCGGTCGTCGGCGACCAAAGTCCGGTGAAAGTTCGATTCGACCTTTCCGAAGTGAACGGCAGATTGATTACTTCGGTCATTCCCTCACCGGACAGCAGGGATCGAAGCCTTCTTTCCCACATTAAGCGGGAGTCGATCTTTCCGGCAATCTTCACCAAGGGCAATGTCGTCGGCAAATTGTCATAGCCACGCAGGCGCGCCA
>JBEVIO010000385.1:0-6845 GCA_040510635.1 Binatia bacterium
CGGCCAGATCGCCTTTTTGGGTGGACTCGACATATGCTCGGGGCGCTGGGACGAGCGCGATCATCGCGCCGTCAACCCGCGCCGCGTCAATACCGATGAGATCCCGTACGCGCCGTTTCATGACGTGCAAACCTACCACGTCGGCGCCCTAGCCGCGCGGCTCGCGCAATTTTTCAAGGAGCAGTGGTCGATCGTTTGTGGGTCTGGGTCCGAGCTCGAGCTTCCGGCGCCGTCGAAAAAATCGGCGCTGCAGCCGCAAAACGGCGTGCCGATCGATTCGCCGCGGGTGGCGCTCAGCCGGACTCAAGTCAAGCCGCTGGAATCTGGCAATGAGTCGGTGCGCGAAATCCGCCGTCTGTTTCGCGACGCGGTCCACGCCGCCGAATCCCTCATATATCTCGAAAACCAATATTTCAGTTCGCAAGCGATCTGCGACGCGCTTGTCCGGCGCATGAACGACCGCAGCCGCCCGGGCTTGGAAATCGTTTTGTTGCTGGCCAAGGAAGCCAACGCCTTCGTCGAGCAAGCATCGATCGGCGTCGCCCAGACGAAAATCATCCGCGAGTTAAAACAGCTTGCCGCCAACACCGGGCATAAGTTGGGCATCTATTATCCCGCCTCACGGGCCGAGGATGGCGAAGACGTGCCCACCTACATTCATTCTAAGCTTCTGTTGGTCGACGACTGTTTCCTGAGCATCGGCTCGGCCAACATGAACAATCGCAGCATGGGACTGGATACCGAGCTCAACGTTTCGTGGCAGACGCGCCACGGCGACGACGACGCGCAGCGCTCGATACGCGACGCGCGCGTGAATCTTCTCACCGAGCACACCGGGCTCGACAGCGCCGCCGCCGATGCCCTCGCACCGATCGGCGGCTTGGTCGGCCGCCTCAATGAGATCGCTCAAGATCCGTCGTCGCGCCTGCGCATGCATCCGCTGTTGGACAATTCAGCAGAAGCCGAGACCTGGATCGAAACTTTCTTTCCCGACGGACTGCCGCTCGATCCCGAAGGACCAGTCTTCGGCGAAGACACTTACGAGCCGATACCTGCAGGCCGCGACACGCTGTTTCCCAAGGGCATCAATTGGCTGAGCAACTTGCTATCTAAACGCATCGAATAGCCGAAACACTTAAAATGCTGTCGACACTTTTCACCAAGAGCTCAAGCGCGGACACGCCGCCGGAAGAAGCAACGCCGCCACCCTCGGTCCCGACAAAGCAGACGCTGCTCCCTCGCTCCAGCATCAAAATGCCGGGTTGGATTTTTCTGCCTACCCTGGTGATGATCGTGGCCATTTTGTATTGGGCGCAGCAAGTATTGGTGCCCATCGCCGTCGCCCTGCTGCTCACGTTCGTGCTCAACCCGGTCGTAAGCGCGCTCGAGCGCTTGCATTTGGGGCGGGTCGTATCGGTCGTCATCGCGACGGTTTTCTCCTTCTCGATCCTACTCAGCGTGGGCTGGATCATGGCGTGGCAGATTGCCGCTTTGGCCAACGACCTGCCGCAATATCGAAAAAACATTCAGCAAAAGGTCGCCGATTTGCGCGACTTCAAAAGAGGCGGCGCACTGGAAAAAGTCGAACAGACGGTCGATGAAGTTAAAAAAGAACTGACCAAACCTGAAACCGCGGCGCGAGAACCAGCGCCGCGGCCGGTGGTAGTTGCCTCCGACCAGCACTCGGTATTTTGGCCGATACCGCTGGCTACCGGTCCGATCGTCGAACGCCTTGCTGGCGCGGTGCTGGCCATCGTGCTCGTTATCTTCATGCTCATTCAACGGGAAGAGCTACGCAACCGCCTGATCCGGGTTTCGGGATACGGTCGTCTGACGATTACAACCAAGGCGATGGAAGAAGCAGGGCAGAAAATCAGCCATTATCTGCTCGCACAGCTGCTGATCAACAGCGGTTTCGGCCTTGCCATCGGCGTCATACTTTTTTTCCTCGACGTTCCTTATGCGCTGCTCTGGGGTTTTTTGGCAACGATGCTGCGCTTCATTCCCTATGTCGGGCCATGGGTCGCCGCCTTGCTGCCGACGGCTCTGAGCCTCGCCTACTTTCCGGGCTGGATGACATCTCTGATTATCGTCGGCTCCTTCCTCGCCATCGAGCTGATTATCAATTTTTTCTTTGAGCCGCGCTTGTACGGGGAAAGCGCCGGCGTATCCGAGATAGCCGTACTCGTCATGGCGGCATTCTGGACCTGGCTATGGGGACCCGTCGGGCTCGTCTTGGCGACGCCGCTCACGGTGTGTTTGGTGGTGTTCGCCAAATATGTTCCAGAGATGGCCTTCGTGACGGTGCTGCTGAGCGATGCCCCCGCACTGGAAACCTATGTCAACTTCTATCAGCGCATGTTGGCAAGCGATCAGGACGAAGGCGAAGAAATCGTCGAGGAATATTTGAAAACGCACTCGATCGCGGAGCTTTGCGACGACGTTTTCATACCGGCTTTGAGCCGGGGCAAGAGCGACCGGCGCCGTGATCAGTTGAGCGAGAAAGACCAGAAATCGGTTCACGATGGCACCCGGGCAATCTTGGAAGATCTCGACGACCGACAAGCCGCGGCTAAAAAATCGCCGGAAAAGAAGACCGAATCGGTCGAACCGGCCGCTCCTCCGCCAGACCAGGTTTTTCAAATATTCGCTTTCCCCGCCGACGGAGAGGCCGACGAAATCGCCTTGCTTGCGCTCGAAAAGCTGCTCGATTCACGCCGTTATCCGATCGACGTCGCCTCGCCAAATATGCTCGCCGCCGAAGTGGTTGCGCTGGTCGAAGAGAAGCAGCCGCGGCTGGTTTGTATCGGCGCGATCGCGCCCGGCGGCCTGGTGCAAGCCCGTTATCTTTGCAAGAGAATCCGCGCCCGTTGCGCCGACGTCAAAATCCTCGTCGGCCGCTGGAATTTTTCCGGAAGTTTGGAATATGCGCAGGCTTCTTTGACTTCGGTCGGTGCCGACCGGGTGGTCGCTACATTGAGCGAAGCGCGCGACCAATTATCGCAATTGGTTCAGCTCACTGCCGACGATAGCTCTTTGCCGGCGCCGAAAATAAGCGAATCGCACCAACTGACCCGCGCGTCGGCGTAAAGTTTCGCAAACAAGCGCCCTTAATCCGAATTGAATGGCGCGGCGGGCGCCCGGCACGAGATCGAATATTGGCGGGTATTTGCGCGGTTCGCGCAGAGCTCGGTAGTTTTTTTAATTTCCTGCCTTAACCAGGCCAGCGATACTCCAACGCCGCCAGGTCGATCGTGTAGTTACCGCCTTGCTTCGCGCCGCGCGCGAAGCTCGCTGCGTCTTTGATTTGACGGCAATACATCTCGAAGAGATTTCCCGCCGGATCGCGAAAATAGAGAAGGCCTTTGACGCCATCGCGCGTCCACGGCTCGGTCGTGACCACGCCGTTTTGACGAAGCCATGCCACCATCGGCAGAAAATCTTCGGCTTCCGCGAAAAACGCATAATGGGGAAATTCGGCATTGCGCGCCGTAGTGCGCCCGGGCCGAACCGTAAGACCGATGATAATTCCGGCGACGCGCACTTCGGCGAAGCCGTCGACATCGTGAATCAGCTCGCCGCCGAGCACTTGGGTGAAGAAGCGCTTCGCCTGTTCGAGATCGGCGCAGAAAAGGCTGGCGTGCGCAAAAGCGCTGAGATGCGGCTTCGCCATGTGCGCGCCTGCGCTGAGCGCTCCTGTGTTCCAGTTATAATTGAGCCGGCGAAAATCGATCGCCGGCCCTCCCCTTCGCGGCGCCAATGGCAAAGACTCGATGCCTTCATAGCCTCGGTCACAGTAAAGCTCGAAAAGATTTCCCGATGGGTCGCGAAAATAAATCAGCGCGGTCTGGTCACGCCGGTAAGGATAATTCGGCACGGCGTAGCGATCGAGCCATTGCTTCATTAGCTCGAAATTTTGTCCGTCGAGATAAAAAGCATAGTGCGGATATTCGTCGTTCGGGCCGGTCCAGCCTTGCTCCTGCTCGGACAGCCCAATAACGATGTCTGCGGTCCGGTACTCGACGAAGCCCGCGATCTCGTGGAACAACTCGCCGCCCAGTACTTGAGAATAGAAAAGCTTCGACTCTTCAAGATTTCGGCACGGCAGGCTCACGTGGCTCATGCCGGAGAAACGGGGTTGTCTCGCGGAAGGAACGTCAGCTCGGCTCACGGAATTCGCAGTCGTCACCATTTTTCTCCTCCTTTTACTTAGTTCGATCCCCCGCTATTCGATTCACGCAGAGGCGAATTGGATCAACCCCTCAGAAACCCATACTGTTATCGGTCCGACAGTTTTTCTGAGCCGGCGATCTTATTGAAGAGTCCGATCACCTCGGGATCGCGCGGAACTTCCTGGATGACTTTTTCTAGCTCCTCGGGTTGGAGCGGCGCGGGATCTTCGCCGACAAGCTTGCGGAACGACGCTAAGAACCCAGGATCGTTAAGCGCCTTGCGCATGGCCGCTTGCAAAATTTCCATCCGATCGCGCGGCGTGTTTGGCGGGAGCACGATGGCTGATCCGCCCAGACGGATGGCGCGCTGCAGCGCCAACACTTTCCGCTCTATATGCGATTTGGCGAATGTCTCGAGTTCTGGCAAGTGAGCAAAGCGGTGATGCCGGTTACCCTTGGGCGTTTCGAGGACAGCATGAAAATCGACAAGCCCTTTGTCGATCCATTCCGGTGTTCGTTGCACGACGGAAGCGATCAAGCTCGATCGGGCATCGACCTCGCCGCGCAGCAGCGCTAGATCGACCTCCGGTCCGGAATATCCGACAACGAACTTGGGATCTTTCAGACCGAGGAAAAACGCGAAGAGCCTGCCGGTGATGTAGATATTGTGACCTATGGATTGAGCGCCGATTCTTATCCCGGGCGCGCTACGGAGTTTCTCGAGATTCGTCAGCCCGATTTCTTTTCGGGTAGAAAAGATATGCTGCGTGGTGGCATCGGATGAGCCCAGATAAATAAATTTGTTCAAATCGTACAGAACTCCCGACTCGGACTGGATCGCAGCCGCTAAAAGAGTCGTCCCCATGCTGCCAATCACCATGCCATCGGGTCGCGCTGTCCGGTAAACGTGATTGGCAGCTTTTCGCCCGCCACCACCGGGCATGTAGTCGAGCACGACAGTGGGATTTCCCGGAATGTATTTTTGCAGGTACGGCACGAGCGACTTGACCCGCAGATCGCTGGTGCCTCCCGCGTCACTGCTGACAATGATCGTTAACGTTTTGCCCTGATAAAAAGGCGCCTGAGCGTGGAGAGGAGCAGTTAAAACTATAACAAGGAATGATGCCGGCGCTAGACAACGCGTTAAGTTTTTCCACTTCATCGTCGCCCCTCCACTACAGGTGAGCGCGGATCGCGACGCCATCATACTCAATTCGCGCCAGGCAACAAGGGGGAATTGCCGCGCCAACCCTAGCCCCTATCGCTATTGTTTCAGGTTTCGCTTTGACGGTTGCCGGCGTCTTGGAATTTTATAGTCGTAGAACCAGTCGGATCGGAGAGGCTTGCGATGATTTCAGCCGGAACGGGTTGAGCTTTGATCGCGCCGAGTCGGTCGGGATGAGGCGCCGCCCAAACGCGTTTCTCAAAACCGTCGAGCGCAAGCTCGCCTGCTTTAAGAATACGGTGACGCACGGTGAAGCTGCTGCGTCCCCACTCGCCGACCTCGCTTTCGACGATGATCTCGTCGTCGAAGCGGCAAGGCAAAATGAATCGCGCACCCACTTCGACGATCGGCATGCCGACGATGCGATATCTCTTGCGCATCCCCGAAGGCGTCAAGCCGGTGCGCTCGAACAACCAGCCGGTGCTGGTGTCAAAGATGATCAGATACTGCGGATAGAACACGATCCCCGCCGGATCGCACTGACCCCATTCAATGCGCAGCGTGCGCCGATTGACTAACATTGAAAGAATTTCGTTTCGTCCAAAAAATACCGACCGCCAGAACACCGCAACAAGACCACGGACCAAAAAACTAGGGACAGGTTTGCGCTATATCGACTCTCGATTGCAAACCTGTCCCCGAGTTCGTTGTTAGTTAATTGTCAACAATACTCTGCGGTCGCGCGCTCCGCTACTTCGCCAATGGATCGGGACGGAACTGGAAATGAACCGCCATCGGCTTGCCGCCTTTGCCGCGCTCCATAAGCCAGGGCGCGCGGTCGCCGCTCGAGCTCCACAGCCCACGCCCCTTCCAGCCAACCTTCGGATCGTCGATGCGCCCATCGAAGCCTTTTGCGTAAAAGCCCAACGGATAAGGCACAGTTAACCGAACCATTTTCCCGTCTTTCATCGCGATCAGCCCACCGTGCAAGTTGCCGGTTGACATGGGCACGTCCTCGCCAAGACCGAAGGTGTTGTGCTGATCGACCCAGGTGTAGTAGCTCGACTCCGCGCTGTTCTCACCGATGCCCTTAAATCCTGGACCAGGGTATTGATGAAAGGACCAACCCTCGGGGCAATGATCGCCCGTCGCCTTCGGCCCATTAAGTGGGCCTTTGCACTTACTCCGGTCGAAGCTTCCGAGATGCCCACTCGCGAGCGATACCCACACGACGCCCTTCCGGTCGATGTCGCCGCCGCGAATGCCGAACCCCGGCAGGGGCACTGTGTAAGTTTCCGCAAGCGCCGTCTCCGATGGATTCGAGCCCGGCGCGATACGCACGACAGCCCCTGGAAAGGCCCTAGTGGTGCCCCAAACCGAACCGTCCACGGGGCTGGGCATCACGGCGTAGAAGCCCGCTGATATTCGCTTGTCTTTGCTCGGATCCACCGGCTGGTTCGGCTCGACGTATTCATCGCGCTTGCCATTGCCGTTGGTATCGAGGATCA
>JBEVIO010000386.1:0-3090 GCA_040510635.1 Binatia bacterium
GGCGCGATTTTCCGGCCGCAGCAGCCAATCGGTGGCGTTGGCCCAAGCGCGAATGAAGCGGACCGTCAATTCCCGATGACCGTCGAGCCACCGCCGCAGCGTCCAGCCGCAGGTAAGCGGCCAACCAGGCACATAGTCTGCCGCGTTGGCGAGCAGCACGCCGCTCGCGGCCAGCGCCTTATCCGATGCCGGCGGAGTCAACATCGCGGCCACAACGCGGCGTTTTAGGAATGCTTCCAAACGCACCGGCGAGCTGCCGATAATTTCGATGTCATATTCGGTATCGTCTAATCCGTGGGTGCGCAAGATCTTTTTGCGAATAAGATCCAGATTTGAATCGCCCGGGTCGCCGGCCAACAGTTTGCCGCGCAGCTGCTCCACCGACTCGACCCCGGCTTGGCCGATCAAGTAGGCGCTCAGTCCCTCTTCGGCCTGCATGAAAAGCATGTAATCCACGCCGTCGGTGGTGGTGCGTGCGATCATCGTATCCGCGCTGCTCAGGGTAAAGTCCCAGCGCCCTTCCGCCATGCCTTTATTGTGATCGGGCGCGTACGTGGTCTCGTGAAACTTGATCTGGAGCCCTTCTTTCTCGAAGAAGCCTTTATACTCCGCCACCACTTGAGGTGTGCGCCGTTGATAGCCAGTGATATTTAGCAGATCCATCGCGTTTTCCTCCGCAATCGCCTTTCTTCTACTCTCTTCCGCCTGTCACCTCAAGCACCTGTTGGCACAGCAATCAAATCGATGTAAAAATCGCATTTACCCAACACTCCATTAATCCGAAGGAGCCAAAATGAAGCTCAATGGCAAAGTTTGCCTAATCACGGGCGGCGGCAGAGGTATCGGTAAAGCCATCGCCATGGCCTACGCCCGCGAAGGCGCGCAACTGGCGCTCTGCGCGCGCACAGGCAATGAACTCGAGCAAACCGTCACGGCGATTCGCGAGCTCGGCGCCGATTGCCAGGGCTGGTGTTGCGATGTTTCGCTCGAAGATTCAGTCAAGGATTTCATTGGCAACGTGCAAAAGAAATTTAGCCGCATCGACGTTCTCGTCAACAACGCCGGCGTCATGACCCGTCCCGCTCCTATGACCGAACTGGATGTACAAAAATGGGACTACACCATCGCGGTCAATCTGCGCGGGCCGTTTCTCGTTAGCCAAGCGGTGCTGCCGATCATGATCAAACAAGAAAGCGGCTCAATCATCAACGTTTCATCGATGATCGGCCGCGGCGCCTACGCCAACTTTACAGCCTATGCTGCATCCAAATGGGGATTGGAAGGATTCACCGTAACCCTGGCGGCTGAAACCCGATCGCGCAACATCCGAGTGAACTCAGTGGAGCCCGGCTACGTCGCGACGAAACTAACCGGCTACCACGGCAGCAAACCGGAGTCGGTGACCGACGTATTTGTCTATCTCGCGGGCGACGAGTCCAAGGGCGTCACCGGCAAGATGCTCAGCACCTCGGGTTACAAATCGAAATGACCGTCCATTAGTTAGCGAGCGAGGATGGAAAACGCGGCATTACAACGATAAGGTTCAAAAAGTTCAAACCGTTGAAGTCGTTCAAAATGGTGTCCGGACTCTTCCACGGCTTGAACTATTTGAACGTTTTGAACTGCTTGAACAAGAATTTCTTTGGCCCGTTGTGGTCAATTCGTAAAAACCCGGCGCGATTCGAACACCGCCGGCGCGAAGCGGCCGCCGTTTTTCACCAGGCTGCGCTTGAGGACGAAATCGAAAAGCGGCGGATTGTACCGGCGAATTTCCGAAAGAACCTCTGCCTCGTTCTCGTTCAAGTAGCCTTGTTCGACAAAGCGACGCGGGGAAAACAGCGAAACCACGCCCGGCAACGGGTAATCGGAGCCGTTGATCAAACGATGATGCCACTCAGAGCGCTTTAGCAGAACATCCAGCTCCGGGCCGACACGATTGGTTTGGGTTACGGCGGAGATTTCACCGAACAACTGCCCTTCGTATTTGGCCTCGCCCATGAGCCGCTCGAAAAGCCCAAAGGCATGAACCGCCGGCCCTTCGATAGATTTATCGATATCCGCGTGTTCGCCCAATGACGCGCAGTGAGCGACGATGACGCGCACGCCATGACCGAGCGGCCGTCGCAGCCTCAGCGGATTGTTCAAGTCGTGGAACCTCCCGCCATGCACAGCCAGCTCTTCGCCGCCGTGAGTGAGAAGTGGTAATCGATGGCGCGCCAGCGCGGCGTAAAAGCCGTCGCAGCGGGGCGACGCGGGGTCCATGCCCATAGCAGAGGGCAGCCATTTAACCGCCAGGGCGCCGTTTGCAGCGCACCAATCAAGTTCTTCGAGCGCATCGCGCCGGTAGGGATGCACCGAGCAGATCCACTCAAAGCGCTCGGAAAAACGCTGCGCGCTGGCCGCGGCGTAGCGATTGGGCACGTGAAAGGCGCTCAAATCTTCGCGCCGCGTCCCGTGCTCGTCATAATTGAAATCAAATGCGAGCAGCATCGCTTTGGCTCCGAGGGGAAAAGCGCCGAGACACTCCAACAGACGCCGCAAGAAATCCTGGTCAACGCTCCCCTCATTCTGGGTGCAAGCAGCGTTAAGATATATGCGCCGCTGCAAAGTTTGCCACGGATGGAGCCAGCTTTTCATTTGCGGGGTGATCCACACCCCCGTGTCGCCATCGCCGACGCCGGCAACATGCACGTGGCAATCCCAAAGTTTCGTGGGGTCAATGCCAGCCCATGCGGCGCGCACGGCTTCGTGGTTAGTCACATGTTCAGGCAAAGGTCCCGGCAGGCATGGATTGAAGATGCCGTCTTCGAAAGACAGGCCACATCCGCTCGCGAATCCGACGGCACCCGCCGACAGCGCGCGGAGAAATCGCCTGCGATTCATACACCTATCAACCTTCCTTGAACATAAGAGTTCGGCGCCGTGTGTGGACCGCTTCTCGGATGAAGCGCTTGCACCGCGGGCAATGCGCTACGATGGCGGCTGCTTGAGCTGGCCAAGGTAGCAATTGAAACCAGGAAACCACAAAGAGCACAAAAATTTTATTTTGCGCGCTTTGCGCTCTATGAGTTCTGTGTGTCCTTTGTGGTT
>JBEVIO010000387.1:0-3262 GCA_040510635.1 Binatia bacterium
CTGTGCAATCGCTTCGCGCACAGAGGCCATGCCGATACCGGGCGCGTATTGATTCAGCGCGCTGTTTACAGCCTTGACCGCGGCCGCAAGAACTTCCGGCGGACCGTCGAAGTCCGGCGCGCCTTGGCCAAGATTCACGGCGTTGTGTCGCCGCGCCAGATTATTGATCTCGACAAAAACCGTCGTGCCAAATCCGGCGACACGTTGAGACATCAATGAAATCTCCGAGTCATCTCCATTAAAGCTTCTTCACCGGAATAATCATGATCGCGCCTGTGTTTCAACAGTTCATTTTATGGTGTTTCGTGAGGGGTGCCCATAACTCACGCCTCGCTCATCCCTGGACATTTTCGCCAGGTTTCAATATCAAAGACAGTAACAGACCATCCCTGAAGGAGTAATTTCATGGCTCAAACAAATGCATTTAATGTTGTTGAAGCAACCATCGAAGACATACACACCGGTTATAAATCCGGCAAGCTCACCTGTCATCAGCTCGTGCAAATGTATCTCGACCGCATCGAAGCCTTCGACAAGAAAGGCCCGAACATCAACGCGCTCATCACGATCAATGCCGAAGCGCTTAAAGAAGCCGACCGTCTCGACGAGGCATACAAGGCATCCGGCCTCATTGGTCCGCTGCACGGCATTCCGGTGATCATGAAAGATCAGGCTGATGTCAAAGGCATGCCGACGACCTTGGGCTCGCTGTTATTCAAAGATTACTTTCCCGATCGTGACTCCTTCGTCGCGGAAAAGTTGCGCAAGGCCGGCGCAGTGATTCTCGGCAAAGCCACGCTCGGCGAATTGGGCGGCGGCGACACCCACGGCTCGCTCTTCGGCTCGACCAGAAATCCTTACGACATCGAGCGTACCGTCGGCGGATCTTCGGGTGGCTCCGCCGCATCGGTGTCGGCGAATTTCTCCACGGTCGCCGTCGGCCAGGAAGGTTTGGCATCGATCCGCCGACCGTCGACGTGGAACGGCATCGCCGGTATGCGTCCATCCGCCGGTTTGGTCAGCCGCGGCGGCGTGTACGGCTGCTGGCCGGAGATCTTCGGCTCCCTCGGCCCGATGGCGCGAAGCGTCACGGATCTGGCCAAGCTTCTCGACGTCATGGCCGGCTATGACCCGGAAGATCCGATCACGGCGCGCAGCGTCGGCCACATTCCGGAAACGTTTACAAAATTTCTCGATAAAAACGGCCTAAAAGGTGCGCGTTTGGGCATATTGCGCGAGTCCATCGGCCTCAACGCCGAACCCGAATCGGCAGACTTCAAAAAGGTAAGTGAAGTTTTTGACAAAGCCATCAGCGAGTTGAAAGCCGCCGGTGCTGACATCGTCGACCCAATCACCATTCCAAAAATCAAAGAGCTGCTCGTCAAACGCTCCGGCGGTCCGGGAGACACGGACGAGTCGTTCAAAAACTACTACGGCCGCAGCGCCAATCCGCCGTTCAAGACGCCGCAGGAAGTCATCGCCGCGCCTGACTTCGCCAAAGTCGTCAAACGATCGCAAGACCGTTTCAAAAGGCAGCCCGAAGCGGCGAAACACTACGAAAGCCTCAAGGCTCAAGACGAGCTGATGACGAATCTGTTAAAGGTGATGGCCGATCACAAGCTCGACGCCATCGTGCACAAGGCCGTCGAGCATCAACCGACCTTAATCAAGGACGGCATCGCGCCGCCCTTCACCGATCAAAAGGGCGCGCCGCATCTGAATACGTTTTTGGTCTATACGCCGACGATCGTCGTTCCGGCCGGTTTCACACGTGACAATCTGCCGGCAGGCGTTTGTTTCATCGGCCGTCCCTACGACGACGGCAATCTGATCAAGTTCGCCTACGCTTACGAACAAGCGACCCATCATCGCAAGCCGCCGGCGAGCACGACGGGACTGTGATCTGTCCGTCGTTCGCTTGGTGAAAAACTTTTCTTCAGGGCGGAACGTAACCCGCCCTGAGAGCATCAGTTCCCATTCGTTGGCGCTGAGCTGCGCGGCCGGCTCAGCGCTCAGAAACACATTGATTTCTTTACTTGCCGGGCGTTTTTAGAAACCCTTCCCGGTCCAGCTCCCCTGAGCTGATCACCATCTCGGCAGTCAAGCCGTACTTTTTATACAGCCCGGTCTCGTAGGTAATCCAGAAAGGCAAGTTTTGTCCCGAAAGTCCCGAGTAGCGAACGCGCATGGTTTGAGCGGCGCTCGAAAAAGGAACGCATGAGAGCGCAGCTAGAAAAATAAAAATAACCACTGTCGAAGCACCGATCCTCCTTTTCGTCCTTCGATGGATGACGCTATTGCAATTTGAAGGTATTCTGAAAAAGTTTTTCGTAATGCTCCGAACGCTCGCCCAGCGATTCGTCGACGGAAATCATTTGCACTTTCGCGCTCCTGATCTTTGCCATGAACGCGGATTTCACATCGGTACGTCCCGAAGGTTTGACGAACTGTTCTTCTAGGAAGGTCTCCTGCACGTCTCTCGATAGTACGTGGTTCAAATAAAGCTTGGCGGCGTGGGGATGGGGCGCGTTCGCCGCAATGCCAATGGTGACGACGTCGACGACCGTCGGATCAAGAGCAACCCATTCGATCGGCGCGCCGCGCCGCTTGGTGAGCTCCACGCGCGGACCGTTCAGCGAAACCGCGCCTGCATGTTCGCCAGCGGCGACCAGTTGAGTGATTAAGGTATTGCCGTTGAGTATTTTCAGGTTTTGCCGGCCAGACGGCGCATGAAGGCGAGGCCTTTGTCTTCGCCCCAATGGCGCAGCAGCGTCGCGAACCACTCGATGGCGGTTTGCTCGAACGCGAGCTGTCCGTTCCAGCGCGGCTCCAAAAGATCGCCGTAGGCCTTGGGCGCGGCGGCCGAAGCAATCAGCCGGGTATTATATGCGGTCACTTCTGGATTGACGTAGAACGCGGTCCAAAAGCCGCTGCGGTCTTTGAACGCTGGATCGAAGCGGGCTCTCTCCGGTGATTCGTAATTCATGATCAGGCTGCGCTGGATGAGCGCCGTCATATGGAGCCGGCTGATACCGATCACGTCGACCAAAGGCCGTCCGGCGCGCGTTTCGGTCAGCACTCTTGCGGTGATCCGCTCGCTGGCGCCGGGACGAGTCAGCGACACTTCGACAAATGGGTATTTTTCTCGAAAATGATTGACGATGCGCGAGTGATCCGGCACGGCTAGGAGCGAATAAATCACCAGCCGCCCTTCCTTGCTCGCGCCTTCGACGAGCGCCGGCGACTCCGCCGCGCAAGCAAG
>JBEVIO010000388.1:0-5481 GCA_040510635.1 Binatia bacterium
GGCACGACGACCTTCGGCGGTTCGCAGCATCTTGCCGCGTTACGGCTCTTGCAAAAAGCTGGGCTCGATGCCGACAAAGACATCACGGTCGTGATCGGCGGCGACGTGCCGGCGCAGCTTCAAAGTCTAGTGAGCGGCGTCATTCAACTCGCCGCGCTGTCCCCACCCACCGTCATCCTGGCGAGAGACAAATTCAAGTTGAAAATCCACGGCAGCACGCTCGAAGACATACCTAACTTGCAAAACGGCCTTGCATTTTCCGAGAAGATGCTGCGCGAGAAAAGAGACTTGGTAAAACGCATCCTGCGCGCCCGTTCGCGCGCGCACCGATATTTTTGGGAAAACGAACGCGGGACGGCGGCAGTGTTGGCGAGTTACCTAAAAGTAGAACTGCCCGTGGCCCTTGAGTCCTATCGGCTTGCGCGTCCGGCATTCACGGCCAACGGCCTTGCTACCGACAAAGAGGTCGAAGAATTTTTGCGTGCCGATGCCGAAGTGCTCAAACTTCGCGAGCCGGTGCCGGCTGCGAAGATATTTGATTTCAGTTTGCAAAGAGAAGTAAATCAAGAACTGGGGATTCGGTAACTGCTAACACAGTTGTTCTCGCGTGAAGGCGTATGGCAAATCAAAAATAAAGGAGACCCATGACGATGAATATTCTGATCACCGGCGCCGGATTAATCGGGTCAAACGCCGCGCGCCATGCCGTCGACGCCGGCCATAAGGTAGTGCTCTTCGATCTCTCGCCGAACCGCGACTATATCCAGAAAGTCGTCGGCGAGAATAAAGCCGACGTGGTTGCGGCGGACATGCGCGATTTGCCGGCGCTGCTAAGCACTATGGAAAAATACAACGTCGATACGCTGGTCGCTACCGCCGGACTGATCGGCTCGCGTGTCCAAGAAAATTCCTATACCGGCGCGACCAACAATATTCTCGGCACGATCAATGTCCTGGAAGCTGCGCGTTTGCGGAAACTTAAACGGATCGTTTACGTCAGCACGTTCGGCGCCTACGATCGCACCAAGATCAACGACAGCGTCATCCGTGAAACCCACCCGATCGGCGGGCATAATCTCTACGCGACGACGAAAGTCTGTTCCGAGCATCTCGTCCACGCCTATGCCAGCATGTATAACCTCGACACCATCATAATTCGCCCGGGCGGCGTTTTCGGCCGCGGTTTTTACGTCGGTGGCTCCACTGTGGGCAAGGTCATGCGCGATCTGGCGCTCAACATGATCAAAGGCGAGCCGATCACCATCGACGCGAAAGTCTACGGGCCCAACGAGTACGTCTACGGCAAAGACGTTGGCTTGGCTCTCTATCTCGCTTGCCAAGCGAAAAATCCTAAGCAGCGAATTTACAATGCGGGAACGGGAGCCGTGCACGGCGCCGAAGAGCTCGCCCAAGTCGTCAGAGAGCTAGCGCCGAAAACTGAAGTCAAAGTCAGCGGCACAAGCAGCGCCGACAAGAGCCGCAGTATTCCGATGGACATCAGCGTGTCAAAGGCCCAGCTGGGCTATGCGCCAAAGTTTCCCCTCAAAGAAGCACTGCGCGATTACATGGACGAGTTGTGGGTTGAGCAGCGAAATTAGATTTGATTCGCACATAAAGTCGAGGCGTTCATTTTTGGGCCGACCAACTTGAACGTCGGAACTAGAAGGCGATCAATTCCCGAAGCGAAACCGGATCATGTAATACAACGCCGCGAGGCCATCTTTCCAGGTGATCTTCTTGCCTTCTTGATAGGTGCGGCCGTGGTACGCGATCGGCACTTCGTAAAAGCGGCAGCCTTTCTTCGCCAATTTCACCGTAATTTCCGGCTCGAAGCCGAAGCGCTTCGATTCCAGGTTGATGCCTTTCAGCACCTCTGCGCGAAACACTTTGTAGCCGACTTCCATATCGGAAAGGTTGAGATTGGTAAGCATGTTGGATAGCAGCGTCAGCATCCGATTGCCCATGGAGTGCCAAAAGAACAGCACCCGGTGCGCCCCGCCGCCGGCGAAGCGCGTGCCGTAGACAACGTCGGCCACTCCCGTTTCGATCGGCTGCAGGAGGCTGGGATAATCTTTCGGATCGTACTCCAGATCGGCATCCTGGATGATGACCACATCGCCCGTCGCATGAGCGATTGCCGTCTTTAACGCCGCGCCCTTACCTTCGTTTTGCGGTTGAAAAAACACTTTGATGTGATTGCGCTCGTCGCCGGCCCGACGGTTTGCTTCCTCGAGGCGGGTCAGAATCTCACGGCTTCGATCCTTCGAGCCGTCGTCGACAAAGATGATTTCTTTCGGCGTCGGCACGGCGCACACTCGGCGCGCGATTTCCTCAAGCGTGTGCTCTTCGTTATAAACCGGAACCAGGACGGAGAGCTTCACTGTTCGAATTCGCGCTTCTTGAGCTCGCGCACAAATGCAGAGAGCTTGGGATCGGCGTTGACGGCTTCGTTGATCTTCGCCTGGAAGTCCGCGGCCGCCCGCTCCAAAGGTGTCGTGTCCACTCGCAGACCGAGCCACTGACTGAGGCGTAGGAGCAACGCCAAGGTGCCGCGCGGGTTGGGCGACACGGAAAGGTAATGGGGCAGTGAAGCCCACAAGCTCACGTGCGGCACACCGGCGGCGCGGCACGCGTCGGCCAATACGCCGACGATACCGGTCGGCCCCTGGTAACGCGACGGCACGAGATCGAGCTGATCGACCAACTGCGGATCAGTGGAAAACCCAGTAAGCGGCACCGGACGGGTATAGAGCACTTCGTCGAGATAGGCGCCCAACGTAATCACCATCTCGGCCTGGCACTCGTGAGCGAAACGGAGCATCGTTTCGGTAAAAGTGCGCCAGCGCAGATGCGGTTCCGCGCCGATGCCAAGCACAAAATCTTTTTCGACGCCGATGCCGGGACCGTAGTAAAAGTCGTAAGATGGCCAGTGAATTTCCCGCTCTTTACGGTCGTTCAGACGCACTACCGGCCGTTGCCGATAAAAATCGTAAAACTCCTCGGGATCGATAGCGGCGAATTTTTTGCCCAGCAACTGATCGATCAAATATCTGACCGCGGTCGACGCCGAGGCGCCGGCGTCACTCCAGCCGGCGAAGGACAACAACAGGACCGGATTCTTTAATGTTGGCCGGCTTTCGAAAATGAGGGATTCCATGATTTTTTCACTGTAGCATAATTCCGGGCGAACGCTCCAGTGTATAATCGATAATCCTAACGCGGCCCAAGAATGCCGTTCACGACGACAGCGCGGTCAGCAGTTAGGCGTTGGCTCCTTGGTTTGCTATATTGTGCGCAGTTTTTATGAAGGATGCACCACATCGGCTTCCGCCGTTGTTCCAAAAAAACGAAGTCCTATTTGGCCACGACGGGACAATGGGTCTGCTCGCTTTCGAGAGCGACGGACACGGCCAAATTAAGATCTTTGCCCGCGACGGCTCGTCGACACGCGCCGAGACGGCGCCGTTCCAACCGTTCATGCTTTTGGCCGGAGATGCTTTGAGCGGCTGGCAAGGCGATGCGACGCTCGAAAACCTCGACGGCCGCGGCGCGTTCAATCGCCTGGCCTTATTTCCCAACCTCGCGCAGCTTCAAGACGCTAAGTTCTATCTGCAAAGAAAAAACGGCAAAAGGCCGACCGCGGCAGATGAGCCCTATTGGTATTCCAGCGATCCCCTACATCAATTTCTCTTACTCAGCGGGAAGACGCATTTTTTGGGAATGACCTTTCGCGACTTGAAGCGCCTGCAAATCAACATTGCAACCTATTGCCAGGAAGATTTCACCTTTCCCAACCCGGCGCGTGATTGCGACCGGATTACCGCCATCGCCATGTCGGACACGACCGGCTGGGAGAGATTAATCTCGGGTAGAGAGCTGGACGAGCCCGAAATGCTCCATGCGTTGATCGAAGAGATCCGCGCGCGCGATCCCGACGTGATCGAAGGTCACAATTTGTTTCGCTTCGACCTCGAATATATCGAGCTGCGCGCCAAGCGCTACAACATTTCGCTCAACCTCGGGCGCGACGGTTCGCGCTTACGCGGCTACGCCTCGCGCATGCAAATGGCCGAGCGCACCATCAGCTACCGCAAATATGAGATCTTTGGCCGCCACCTCATCGACACCTGGATCCTGGCGCAGCACTACGATGTCGCCACCCGGGAATTGGAAAGCTTCGGCTTAAGGGACCTCGCGCGTCACTTCGGTGTTGCCGGAGCCGAACGCACCTACCTGGCGGGCGACAAGACGAGCTGGTACTTCGATCACGACCCCGACGCGTTGTTCCGTTACGCGCTGGACGACGTGCGCGAGACGCGCGCGATCTCGGAAATTTTGTCGCCCAGCTACTTCGTCGAAGCGCAGATTTTCCCGTACAGCTATCAGAACATGCCGCTGCGCGGCAACGCGACCAAGATCGACGCGCTTTTTTTGCGCGAGTATTTGCACCAACGTCGCGCCGTGCCTTATCCGAGCGAAGGACGCGACGTGGCTGGCGGCTTCACCCACATGGAATACCAGGGCGCAGCGCAGCGCGTCCTCCATTGCGACGTGACCTCGCTCTATCCGTCGCTCATGTTGGTGTACAATTATCTGCCGCAGACTGACGAACTCGGTGTTTTCGCCGGGTTGCTCAGCGACCTGCGCGGCTTTCGGATCAAAGCCAAGGAGCTCGCGCGCGGCGCGCCGGACGAAGAGAGCCGGGTCTATTTCAACGCGCTGCAATCGACTTTTAAAATTCTTATCAACTCGTTTTACGGCTACCTCGGTTTCCAAATGGGCCATTTCAACGATTTCGACGCGGCCAACCAGGTTACCGCCAAAGGCCGCGAGTTGATCCAGTCCGCCATCGCCTGGCTCAAAGACAACCAGGCCAAGATCATCGAGGTGGATACCGACGGCATCTATTTTATGCCGCCGGACAGCGTGCACACCGAGGCCGACGAGGAACGCCTGATCGCCGATCTCGCGGCGATCTTGCCGGAGGGCATCGAGCTTGAGCTCGACGGGCGCTACCCAGCGATGTTCAGCTATAAGATGAAAAACTATGCGCTGCTCGACGAACAAGGGCGCTTGCGCATCAAAGGTTCCGGTCTGCGTTCGCGCGGCCTCGAACTGTTTCAACGGGAATGGCTGGAAGAGATGCTGATGCTGCTCCTGAAGAATGAACGGGAAAAAATTCCAGAGCTCTACGATCGTTTTGTCGACGACATCGATCAGCACCGTCGACCTATCAGTTGGCTGGCGAAAACTGAAACGCTGCAAGACTCCTTGGAAACCTACCAGGCAAAGCTAAAAGCCAAGAAGCGCAACCCCGGCGCTCCCTATGAACTGGCATTGAAAGCCGAGCGACGCCATCAGCCTGGCGACCAGATCTCCTATTACGTGATCGGCACAAAAGCCAATGTTAAAATCAACGAGAACTGCAAATTGGCGGCCGATTGGGATGCGGCAAAACCGGACGAGAACGTCGAACATTAC
>JBEVIO010000389.1:0-4460 GCA_040510635.1 Binatia bacterium
AGTGGCGATATTGTCCTGGACCGCGCCACGAAGCACTCGAGCCTTCGTTTCGCCGATGCTAGCCATGCACAGCCTTACAAATAAAACGATAATTTAGAAAAATATTTTCTGATGTTACATTATGTCGGCCCTAGTGCGCAATCCGAAAGGCAAAGGTCGGGCTGTGACGAACAAAGATTTTCGCCGGAATTTTTTACCTGCGACAAAGCTGTTGCGCAAAACTCTCGACACGATTAATGAGATAGGCGTCGGCTGTTCACGTGGATAGGCCGAGAAGGAACCTGGCCGCAATCATTTCATTTTTCAGTTTTAGGAGATTCTGATGCCGCTTTTGCTCAGTGAGACTGATTTGGCGCCGTTGTATCGCGACCCCGCCGCGATGGATAGTTTGCTCGACCGTATCGAAGAGTCTATGCGCGCGTTTAACCGCGGCGCCGTCGCCGGCCAAGTCCGTTTGGAAACAAGCCTGAGCGATCGAACAAAAAGATATCGTATCACTACTTCAGCGGTGCCAGGCGCGGGGCAGGGGATGCGCATCAATGCGCTTTTTCGCGGCGCCAAAGATTCCTATTTTATTTTGCTCTTCGATGAAGAATGCGGCGATTTGCTGGCGCTGATGGCCGGTGGCGCGCTCAATGTCTGGCGCACGGGAGCTCCCGCGGGCGTCGCCAGCCGATATCTCGCGCCGGCGGGCGCCGATGCGCTGGGACTCATCGGCAGCGGGCGTCAAGCGCGCGGTCAACTTTTGGCGATTCGCCGAGCCTTGCCGTCGTTGAACAAAGTCAAAGTATTTAGTTCGACCGAGGCTCACCGCGAGAGCTTCGCCAAGGAAATGAGCGGTTGGCTTGGCATCGATGTCGAAGCGGTCAATAATCCGCGCGCGGCGGTCGAGCATGCGCCGATCGTTAGCATGGCAACCAGCACCCGTTCGCCAGTGATCGAGCCCGGGTGGGTTGGGCCCGGCGCCTTGGTCGTGTCGATTACCAGCGGGCAGTTGCCGCGTGCGACGATTAAAAATTCGCGGGTGATCGTGTCCTGGAAAGAGGAAGTGCTCGGCGGCGAAGCGCCGCGGCAGCCCTATGCCGGTATGATTGCCGACGGCTCCTGGTCGGCCGACCAAATCGCCGGCGAACTTGGCGACGTTCTCCTCGGAAAAATTCCAGCGCGGGTCAGCGAAAACGACACGATCGTTTTCGAATCGGTCGGCATGTCTTTGTGGGACACCACGGCTACGGCATGGGCTTATCGCTGGGCTTTGGAACAGCAGGCGGGCACGCCGTTTTCGCTGGCTTAGGGCGTCGCGCAGGAAAGTTATTTTACAAATTTCGGCAAAAAATCTTCCAAGCGAATTTTTTTCATCACTTCATCCGGCACTCTCAGCTCGGGGGCAAAACCTGTGAGCGGCTTCGTCGCATCCAAGCCCATTTTTGCGTTGACGCCGCCCGGACCGGCTGACGGATCGAGCTCGCTGCCCTGGGCGTTCGGGATCACCACCAAGCCGTGATCGGCTTGAAAACGATTCGACACCGCCCAGAGGACCTGTTCTTCGTCGAAGACGTCGATGTCGTCGTCGACCACGATCACATGTTTCAGCAGCATGTCCGACGCAAGAGCGGCGCAGATCGCGTTCTTCGCCTGACCGGGTGTGCGCTTGCCAATTGAAATATAGGCGTGAAAGCGGCAGTTGCCCGACACCGGCATACAGACGTTTTTCACCGTCGGCACGGTTTGGCGCACGGCTTTGATGAGCGCAGCTTCGCGCGGCACCGCGCCCATCAGCTTGTGCTCGGTATAGCCGGCGTGCACATCCTGAAAAATATAATTCCTGCGATGCGTGATCGCGGTCACTTCGATGACCTGACGATCATCTTTGGAGACTGCGTGGCCGGTAAATTCCCCGAACGGACCTTCTTCGCGCCGGACATCGGGGAGAATTTTTCCTTCGATCACCATCTCGGCGTCGGCGGGAACCAAGATCGGCACCGTCTGCGCTTTCACGACGCGCAGCGCTTCGCGCATCATGCCGCCGATGACCGCGTATTCGTCTTCCGTCGACGGGGTAAACGCCTGCGCGCCCAATGAAAACAACGGATGAACGCCGATAACGATCGCGATGGGAAGCGGCTCTTTGCGCCGTTCCAATTTGTTGTGCAGCGTCCAGAGATGACGGCCGACCGCCATGAAAATGCGCAGCTCGCGCTTGCGCGCCATCATGAGCCGGTTATAGCTGGTGTTTCTCACGCCGCTGTCCGGATCGGCGGCCACGACGATGCCGGCGGTGATATACGGCGCCGCGTTTACGTCATAGTGAGTCAGCAGCGGCACTTTTGTCAGATCCACATCAGCGTCGACCTTGACGACTTCGTGCACCGGCGCATCTTTTACTTCCACCGGCGCAATCGGCTTGCCTTGCCGCTCGCTGAATTTCGTTGCCAGCTCTTCGGGTTTGCACTGCAATGCCAGCGCCATCAGCTTGCGGCTCGCTTGCACATTGACCACGACGGGAGCGTCGCTGCCTTCGACGTTCTCACAAAAAAGCAGCGGAAAACGCTTGCTCTTCTCCAATTGAGTGAGCAGCGCGGTGATTTCGTAGCGCGGCGAGATCGGGTTCGTCACCCGCGCAATTTCTTCCGGCGACGCGGCTTCCAGCTCGGCGATGAAACTGCGCAGGTCTTTGGCCACGTTAGAATTCAGCCTTTATGAAGAATTGACTCAAGGTCGATCGGTTTATAACGCATACAGAGCACGTGGGTTATCGTCTAGGATTTTCTTCTTGACCGGATCGGCGACAAGATCGCTCGCTCGGAAGATGTCGATGGCATCCACTTCGCTCGACGCGTCGGTGTGGCCGTAGTCGGTGCCGATGACGACGTTATCTTCACCGGCGTAGCGTAGAACGTATTCGAAGTCGTCGTTGGTCTCGGTGGTGACGTAGATGTTGAATTCTTTGAACGGCAGCTTGGGAAAGCCTTTCGTGCCGCTGCGCCGGATCGCCTCTTTAACGACCCAGGGCACCCACTGGGCGGAAGCTTCGACGAAGGCCCAGCGCAAATTCGGAAAAGTGTTCGGCACGTCGCTCATCATTAAAGACAGACACGTGATGACCGTCGGTATACGGAACTGAGCGAAGCCGCCCATGCGATCGTAGCGCGGCTTGAATTGGTCCATCAGTTGCGGACTGCCGTTGGCGATGTGCACGGCGACGACGAGATCCAGCCGTGTCGCTTCTTCGTAGATCGGATAGAAATACGGATCTACGAGATGCTTGTCGTCTTCAAACGGCCGCAGGCTCACGGCGACGGCGCCGTTCTCTTTGGCGTAGCGCATTTGCTGGATCGCCTCGTTCAAAGTCATGGCCGGCACGACGCACGACCAGCGCAGCCGATTGTTGCCTTGCTTCCAAACTTCCGCCATCCAGCGGTTCCAGGATTTGCACAGCGCGATTTCCGCTTCGGCTTTATCTGCGACCCGGGCGATCCACATGGTGTTGAAAAGAATTTGCACGTCGATGGCGAGCTTGTCCATGTGCTTCAAGCGCAGCTCGACGTCGCGCAGCTCGCGCGCCTCGGGAGCGGTTTTGAGCTCGCGTCCGGTTTGTTTCGATAGCGCGATCAGCTCCTGCTCGGTCAACGTCGGCGGGCGAAAGCCGATGGATTTTCCCTCGACGAACCAGTACTGCATGTTGGAGTTGTCGGTGGAGCTGAAAAGCTGCGGGCGGAACTTTTTCTCGGAGGCGTCCAAAAAGTCCCAGGTGTGCTCGGATTCAACAACATGGGCATCGGCGTCAACGATCATAATTCAATCCTCTTTCTAGAATTATCGGCACAGTTAACAACTCAATTCATTGTACGCGCGCGTCGTCGTGGATCAAGCGCATACCCTGCTTAACGAGGCGGCAGGGGGCCATGTTCGGCTATCTTCTTGTACAGTCCGACAACTTCCGGGTCGCGCGGCAGTTGGCGGATCGATGCCTCGACCTCTTCCCCGGTCAGAGGGGAGGGCTCGCCGCCCATCAGTTTCTTGAATTCCTGAGCGAAGGCCGGATCCTTAAACGACTTGCTCGTCGCTTCGCGCAGCGTCTTGACGATCTCCGGCGGCGTAGCCGGCGGCAGAACATAGGGCCAGCGCGGATACATGAATTCGCGGAACAAACTGATCAACTGGCGCTCCTTGTCATTTTTTGCCAGGGAGTCCGCGTCAGGAACGTTGGCGAAGCGTGGATGAAACTTGCCCTTGGGAATTGTCAGGGTGGCGTGAATATTGAGCTCGCCTTTAGCGAGCGCGTCCGCGTTGCGGCGGACCACCGTATCGGCGCTGTTGGCGCGGGCATCGACTTCTCCGCGGGCCAATGCAGCGTCCATTTCCACGCCGCCAAAACCGACGATGATCTTGGGATCTTTGAGGCCCAAGAGATAAGTGAATATGCGCCCGCTGACATAAACGGCGTGGCCGACAGTCTG
>JBEVIO010000390.1:0-6512 GCA_040510635.1 Binatia bacterium
GAGGGTGACGCCACGGTTTCGCAAAGTTTTCCGGCCAGCGCGCGCAACTCCGTCGCGCTCGTCGCGGAAAATTCGACCTGGAGCCGCCCGCCTTCCAAGCCGGGCGGCACGGTCAAGCGGATCTGTGGATGAAGCTTCAACGATTGTACCCTTTTGCGAATCTCTTCCTCGGCCGCGGCTAAGCGCGGATACCTCAGCCGGCGGAGCTGTTCTTTGATTTGTTTGAGCCGATCGGCCCGGCCTAGACGCGGGTCGGTTTTCAACGCTTCGATCTTTTCGGCCCCCAGGATGTCGCCAATGCCAACATGATCGCGCAGCGCGATCTCTTCGAGCCAATCCATCATGTCGCGCAGGTGATTTTCGCCGGCTTTGAGATTGACGGCAAGATCTTGCAGCGCCGCTCTATCTTTGGTCTCCCAACCGAGCCAGCGTTCCAGCGTCTGTCGATGAAATCCTCTTTCCTGCGCGTAAGCGCGAATCTCGCTCTCCGACATTCATTTTCTCCTGATTGAATTGCGTGAGCACCGCTTCGTAGTCGCGCGCTTCCTGCTCGCGACCGCGCTTGCGCGCTCCCTGCGCGAGGATAGCGACTTTATGCTGAAGCACGACGAGCGTCGCCGCCCTTTGCGCTTCATCAAGACAACCTGAGCGCAATAGTTTTTGCAAGGCCAGGACCCGATAACGATCCAAGCCCCAGGTGGAACGCGATAACTGGTCGGCATGACCGCCGTGCTTCACCACTAGCGCCTCGGCAATCAACGGCACGGAAAATTCAGCACCGATACGCAACCAAAGGTCGTAGTCTTCGCATACGGGGAAAAATTCATCGAAGCCGCCGACCCGCTCGAACAACTCCTTGGTCATCATCACCGCCGATGGACTCACCAGGCAGAGAGCCAAGCTTGGCAAGAAAATGTCGCCGGAGGGCTTGCGATGGACTGCTCTCGGGTTGACTCTGACGCCGTTACGAATCCAGATCTCCTCCGTCTGGCAGATCTGAAATTCGGGGTGGCAAACCATGAATGCGGCTTGTCTCTCGAGCTTGCGCGGGAGCCAGATGTCGTCGGAATCGAGAAACGCGATATAGCGGCCGCGCGATTGGCTGACGCCCAAATTACGCGCTGCGGCAACGCCTTTTCTAGCCGTGACAAAAAGGCGCAAACAAAGGCCGATTTGTTTTAGCTCTTCGGCCGTACCATCAGTCGATCCGTCATCGACCACGAGCAGTTCGAAATCCCGAAAGCTCTGCGCGAGCACGGAATCGAGCGCTTGCCGAAGCAGCGGCCGACGGTTGAAAGTCGGCACAATGACGCTAATTAGAGGCGTCACAACGGAATCATTGGATAAAATCGGGTCAGCTGAATCGCGGGGCACGGCGGTCGACAAGGGTTGGCCGGCGCGGCTAGACAAAAGTTTCCATCTTCTTGAAAAACTGTTCGACCATCATTTTGGCGACGCCGTTCATCATGCGTTGTCCGACGCTGGCGATGAGCCCGCCGACTTTGGCGTCGGTGCTGTATTTAAGCACGGTTTGACCGTTGCTTTCCTCCAGGTCGATGGCGACGTCGCCCTGCATGAAACCGGGTCCGCCCGAACCTTGGCCGCTCAAAACATAATGCGACGGGGCTTGCTTGTCCTTAATTGCCACCTTGCCTTTATACGTGCCTTTGACCGACGCAACGCCAACCTTCATGACGGCCTCGAATTGATCCGGCGCCACTTCGTTCATGCTCTCGCATCCGGGCATGCACTGCGCAATGATTTTAGGATCCAGCAAGACCTGCCAGACCCTATCCCGCGGCGCGTTGAACGTGTAATTCCCTTCGATCTTCAAGAGACGCTCCCTCCCGGTTTGTCCCGTACCGGCTATTCTAACCACCGGCCCGTCGACCAAAAGTAAGGCCTCGGTCGAAAAAACCATAACTGCCATCCATCGAAAAAACAATATGACCATCCATCCACGGTCTTTCCGCCCTAATTCCGCCGATCGTGCTATTTGTCGGCAGAGATTTAATTGAATCAATGCGCCGGCTCCGCTAAACTTACCTGGTCATGATGACCGCGATCGCTATACTATTGTTGGCTCTATCCGTGGGAGCCTTTCCCGCGCCGCTTCTTGCCCAGACGAACGAACAAAACGAGACCTTTGCCAAAGCCTACGCGCTTTATGCCAACGGCAAATCGGCCGAAGCCCGCGAACTCTTCGAGAGAACTCTCGAGACTAGGTTCCGCCTGATCGATTACAGCTTGTATTATCTCGCCACGATCCATTTCAGTGGTTCGAATTGGGATCAAGCACGCCGGCTTTTGACCCAACTCAGGCAGAAGTATCCGCAGAGTCTTTGGCTTCAGCCGGCAACGCTACTGCAAGCCAAGATCGATATAGCGGAAAAACAATACGCCCAGGCCGACACAACGCTTCGGCAAATCCGCGCAGAGAAAACGGCGCCGCGCGATACCACCGATGAAGCGCTTTACCTACAAGCACAGATCCAGGAAAACCGGGGCGATCCGAGCCGCGCTTATGCGCTCTATGATGAACTGCGCAACAGATCACCCAACTCGCGCTGGACGGCGTCGGCGCGCACGGCGCAAGCGCGCTTGCGCGAGTCCTTGCCCGAGCTTTTCGCCTTCCACACGATCGAATCCCTTGCCAACGATGCCGACCGTCTGGCGCGCGAGCGGCAAAGCGGCGACGCCGAAGTCCTCTACAAAAAAATTCTCAACAACGTTTCAGATGCCGACTCGCGGTCGCGGTTCTTGGGCAAGCTCGCCAACCTTTACCTTTCCACCCGCAGCCGAAACGACGCGATTCCGATCCTCGAGCAGATCGCTCGCGATTTTCCCGACAGCAGCGAAGCGCCGAAGGCGCTTTATCAGATCGGGCAAATTTATTGGAACCGTCATGAAAACTCTCAGGCACTCGGCTATTTTAAACAGGTATTAGAAAAATATCCGAGCAGCGACTACGTCGACCGCGCCCAGTTTGCCGCGGCCGATATCGATGAATTCTTCGACCGAAAAGAAGAAGCGATTCAGCTCTACAACAGTGTCATTCGGCAGTTTCCCAAAAGCCAGGTGCGCGATGATGCCGCTTGGCGGCTCGCCTGGCTCTATTATCGGAACGGCGATCTCGCAACCGCGGCGACGGCCTTTAAAAACCTGGAGAGCCAGTCTAAGAATGGGCCCTTCGCTGTGGCCTCGCTCTATTGGCAAGCGCGCATCACCGAAAAATTGGGCGATGTGGAATCCGCCCGGCAACTTCACCGCCAGATCATCCACGGCGCGGCCGAGTCTTATTACCAAACGCTGTCGCTGCGCGCGCTCAAGCGACTTGGCGAAACCGTCAACGAAGTCAAATCAAATAAAGCCGCCGTGACGCCGGAAGCCGATCCACCGATTGCGCCGGACCAGATGTTTCACTTGACGCGCGCGCGCGTGCTTGCATCGCTGGCTTTGCGCCAGTTGGCCGTCGCCGAGTTGGACGCGGTCGATCGCCAAAGCAAACCGAGCGGCGCTTTGCGCGTTTTCCTCATGCGCGAGTATTTTCAAACGGCCGCCTACGGACGGAGCCTTCAGCTCGCTAACCAGTTGCCGAGCTCGCTCCCAGATCGAAATCTTTACCGCTACCCGCTCGCTTTTTGGGACCTGATCCAACAGAAAGCGCAGGACCGCGATCTCGATCCCTATCTGGTGCTCGGACTGATTCGGCAAGAGAGCCTATTCGACACGCGCGCCCGTTCACCGGCCACGGCGCTCGGTTTGATGCAATTGATACCGCCAACCGCGGCGCGAATAGCTAAACAATTGGGCTTGCCCGCGCCGACTCAAGAATCCCTCTTTGAACCAGAAACCAACCTGACGCTCGGCACGCAGTATCTCAAAGATCTGCTGCAAAGATATTCGAACAACTGGCACAAGGCGCTCGCTGCATACAACGCCGGCGAGGCCGCGGTCGACCGATGGGAAAAAGAAATCGTCACCGACGATATCGAGGAATTCGTCGAGCGCATCCCCTATGTGGAAACACGCGGCTATGTTAAGCTCGTGCTACGAAATCATCAGATTTACAAACTGCTCTACGAAACGCAAAAATGACCAGTGACGCTCGGCCATTGATCGGCGTCACCGCGGATCTTTCCGAAGGTCCCGGCAAACTGAACAACTATCAAGAACCGACCCTATTCGTACCGCAACGGTATTTGAATGCCATCGAACAAGCCGGAGCGATTGCGTTGGTTTTGCCGCCGAGTCAGTCCGAGGTCGCGATGCGCCGAATGCTCGTGCTGGTGGACGGTTTGGTGATCACCGGCGGTAACTTCGATATCCACCCGCGCTATTATGGCGAACGACCGATCCGCGAGCTCGGCGCGCTCAAAGCGCGCCGGACGAAGTTCGAGTTGGAAATGACGGCCGCGGCCTTGAAACAAGACCTGCCCATCTTGGGCATCTGCGGCGGCGCGCAGGCGATCAACGTCGCCTTGGGCGGGTCGCTGTATCAAGACATTGAAGCGCAGGTTGCCGGCGCTGGCGCCCATGAACAAGGCACGCGTAAAACCATTGGCGGCCATCGCGTAAACATAAAAGCAGGCACACGGCTTCACGCCATCGTCCGACGAAGAAAAATGGAAGTAAACACCACCCATCATCAGGCGGTGAAAAAAATCGGTCGCGGTCTCGTGGCCAACGCCGTCGCCGAGGACGGCATTATCGAAGGCATTGAAAGCACTCAACACCGATGGGTTCTCGGCGTTCAGTGGCATCCGGAAGTTTTGGCGCCGCGGCGAACAGACCAGCAACGCATCTTCTCTCTTTTTGTCGCCCATTGCGCTCGGCAACGCCGCGGCGCTTGATTGTTCCCATCCGCTCATGATCGTCGAAATACTGAATCCCGATAACTATCAAACCAGTCTCTTCGCTCTGCCGACCTTCCTCACCGCGAGCATCATGTTGGCGCTCGGCCTTCGCGTTCTCATAGCCGAACGCCGCTCACGCGTCACTATTTCTTTCTTCGTCATGGCCACGACGGCGGCGCTTTGGCTGTCAAGTTATTCGATGATGTATTGCGCGCTCGACGAGCGGGTGGCGGCTGGCTGGAGCAGGATTGGCCAGCTTGGCATCCTGTTTATTCCCGCTTCGGTCTATCACTTTACTCTGGCGGCTTTGGGAAATTATGAGCGCCTCAAGCGCCGGGTCTGGTTGATCTGGGAAATCTGCCTCGGTTTCTTGCTGACGGTTTTTACCGGTAATGCATTTATCCGCGGCATGTACCGTTACGACTGGGGCTATTATCCGATGTACAACTGGATGGCAACGCTCTTCATTTGCTTTTTTTTCGCCCTGATGGCGTTGAGCCTGCTCAGCTACTGGCGCGCCTATCGCACGTCGCCGGCAGGCGCCGCTAGATTGCGGAGCCAGGGATTTCTATGGGCGTTTGGTATCGCTTACCTGGGATCTTTCGATTTCTTTGCGGCGTATGGCATTCCACTCTACCCCTTTGGCTACATTCCCGTGTTGGGGTTCATCCTATTTGCCAACCGTACGATTCGACGCTACCGCTTGGTCAATATCACCCCCGAGCTCGCCGCGAAACAAATTATCAATGCCATGGAAGATGCTCTTTTGATTCTCGACAGCGACGGCATCGTGCGCGTTGCGAATCACGGCGCCTGTGAAATCTTTTCTCGATCGGAAAGCGATCTCGAAGGCTCGCCTCTATCAGCGCTCGCGCCGGCCTTTGCGCCGGTTACAGACACCTTCGCTCGCGAGCTTCTCGATGGCAGGTTACGCAACTATGAATGTTCCGTCCGCCACGGCGCCGCTACCGGGAGCCTGTCGTCCTTCGTCATGCGCGACGCGGACCAAGCTCCGATCGCCACGGTTTGCATGGTCCGAGACGTCACCAAAGAAAAATCCGCGCAGCGCGAAATCCAACGTCACATCGAGCGCCAAGCCGCGCTCTACGAGCTCAACCTGGCGGCCACCTCGACGCTTGAACTCCGCGCCGTACTGGACGTTCTTTTGCAATGGCTCGCCGGTTTAGTCCCCGGCACCGTCACAACGGTCTTATTGGTCGGGGAAGCAGGCGAAGCGCTGCGGCGAGTTGCTTGCCGCGGCATTGATGAAGCGGCATGGCAATCGGCGCCGCCGCGCGAAAGCGCCGCGCTTCACCCAGTGCTACGCTCTAAAGACGTTATTTTGATATCGAATATCCAGATCGCCAATGACGGACTGGATTCGGCATTTTTTGTCGCCCGAGGATTTCGTTCTTATCTCGGCTTACCTTTGATTGCGAAAAATCACGCCGTTGGTATTCTGTCTTTTTATTCCGAACAAGAGCGCCACTACAGCGATGAAGAAGTCAATTTTCTTCGCAGCTTGGCCGCCCAAGTGGCCGTCGCGATTCATAACTCTCAGCTCTACGAGGAGACCTGCCGACAGGCCTCGGCGTTGGAAAAAGCCAATCTGGTGAGAGAGGATTTTTTGGGTGTCATGTCGCACGAGCTGAGAAC
>JBEVIO010000391.1:0-3647 GCA_040510635.1 Binatia bacterium
AGGACACCGCCTGGATGCGCTATCTGAAAAATCCCGCAGACGTCAAGCGCATTCGCGCCATCGCATTTTCCGAGCCGATTCCGGCGGATAATTTGGTCGTTAGCGGCAGCCTCGATTCGAGCATCGCCAAGAAGGTTGAAGAGGTTTTCATCGAGCTCAGCCGAGATCCGAAAGGAAAGCAAATGTTGCGCGAACTCTATCAAATCGACGGCTTCGTTCGGGCCAGCGACAAAGACTACGACTCGGTGCGCCAGGCTTTCATCGACGCCGGCATACCCATCAAAGATACGCTGCAGAAAAAACCCTCGTGACTCTTCTCGAGATCAACGATCTCCATCAGTCTTATAACGGTGGCGTGCCGGTGCTGCGCGGCATCAGTCTCAAGCTTGAACAGGGCGAATTTGTCGGCGTCATCGGACTGAGCGGTGCCGGCAAGTCGTCCTTGTTGCGCTGCGTCAACCGTCTGGTCGAGGCCAGCGCCGGAGAGATCCGCGTGCCCAAAGAGTTGCTAAATCACGGCGCGGCCGGCGCGCCGGTCGATGTTTTAAAGCTCGATCGCGCCGGCTTGCGCCAGTTGCGCCGCAGGATCGGTATGATCTTTCAGCAGTTCAATCTCGCCAAACGGTTGTCGGTGATTGAAAACGTGCTCGCCGGTGGACTCGGATATCAGCCGTCTTTCAGAAGCACGCTCAGAATCTTTTCCCAAGATGAGCGCCGCCAGGCGCTCATCAATCTCAAGCGGGTCGGGTTGTTGGAGCTCGCTTACAAACGCGCCGACGAGCTCAGCGGCGGTGAGCAGCAACGCGTCGCTATCGCCCGCACGTTGATGCAGCAGCCGGCGCTCATTCTCGCCGATGAACCGGTTTCGAGCCTGGACCCGAAACTGTCGCGCGTCGTGCTCGATATTCTCAAACGGGTTTGCCGCGAAGACGGCATTACCGCGCTGGTGAGCTTGCACACGCTCGAGCTGACCCGCGAGTACGCGGATCGGGTCATCGGATTGAAACAAGGACGGATTGTCTTCGACGGCCCGACGCCGGAACTGACCGCCGCCGCGGTCGACGCCATCTATCACCGCCAAGAGTAGCGCGAGCAAAGCTCAGCCGGCGGTTTGCCAATGCAGTCGGCGCCGGGTTGCTAGGTCAGATTGTTCGAGCTGGCGCTGCGCGTTGCGGTAACCAGCTTCGATGATCGCATCGACCGAGCGCCAATCGAAAACGCCGAAACGGGCGACCGGCGGATTGAAACAAATATCGGCTTCGGTTTTGGCGGTTTCAATGATGCCGATGCCGCCGACGGTCGTGGTGCGGTAAAGAATGTCGAGAATGTTGGGAATATCCGGTCGCTCGGAAAACGGATTGAGCCGCTGCCAAAATAACTTCCAGCCCGAGACGGTATAGCTTTCCGCCAACTTGCTCTTGAACTCCAACTGCTCGCTGACATCGACCGCAAGCGCAGGGCCTTGGCAGAATTGTTTCATGATGGCGACGGGCAAGTTGTTCATCAAGCCGCCGTCGATCAGGATCTCGCCGTTTTCGATCGCCGGCGGTCCGATGCCGGGAATCGAGATGCTGGCGCGCACGGCTTTCCACAACATACCGTCGCAATGAATTTTTGCTTCGGCTCGGGTCAAGTTCGTCGACACGCAAAAAAATTTAGTGCGCAGGTTTTCAATTTGACTGTCGCCAAACATGCTTCTGAGCATCTGGTCCATACGCTTGCCGGAGTTCAAAGCGACGAGAGGCAGGGTGTAATTTCGCTCAGGCTTGCAGCGCGGCCAAGCTTCTCGGTTTACGCGAACCATGGTTTGCCAATCCCAGCCGAGCGCCTGCTGCGCGGCGATAACCGCGCCCATGCTTGTGCCGCCGATGGCATCGATCGGGATACCGCTCTCGCTCAAGGCGCGAATGACACCTATATGCGCGAAAGCGCGCGCGCCGCCACCGCTCAATACCAAGCTCACCGCTGAAGCGGTCAAAAGACGCGCTAGTTTTTTGAAATCGGCTGGAGCCGTCAAAACCGTATGATGATGCGCGGTGACATTCAGGCGCGATAGCCACTTTTGCGCTTGTATCGTCGGTTGAAAATCCGAGCCGTGCAGGAGAACCAGCTCAACCGACGCGCTCGTTTGTTGAGAGCGGAAGTAGGTCGCTAAGATTGACGGCCGTGACGGTTCTGGTTCGGAGTCAGCGGCGGCGATGATCCATATGAGGTCGGCCTGGCGGAGACAACGCTGGGTCCACGGCGAAAGCGCCGCGTTGGCTTCATACACGACGAACCGATAATTGGTTTCGAGCACGCTCAATTGGCCAATCAGTTCCCCGTCCTCGGCTAGCGGTTCTGTTTCGGCCCATTTGCCGAGATGGCTCGAGCGCTCATGTAAATGGATTGTCGCGCCGAAATTTTGCAAAGTTGTTACGAGGCGGCGGGTAAATTCTCGGATCGGCACCGCCTCATCGAAAGGCAAGATCGCCAGAGTTCGAATGTTACGACGCATTAGCGTTGGGTCACTGCCTTGACTTTGGCGACTTGCGATCTGTAGGGTCAATTGGCCGACGAGTTGCGGATGATTTTTAAAAACGTTTTCAAAAGCGGCGCGAGAAAGTCGTGCCAGCTCGCTGTCGCGGATCGCCCGCACCGTGGCCGAGCGCGGGTTGCCGGTGAGCAGCGCCAGTTCACCAACACTTTCACCGCGGGCGATTTCGCGAATCGCCTCTTCCGTGCCGTTGCTGTGCTCGATGGAGACGCGCAGCCGACCCGACAGCACGACGTACATCGCATCGCCGATATCGCCGGCGCGAAACAGAGTCTCGCCGCCGGTGAGAGGGCGCCAATCCAACTGTGGCAAAAGAGCCACTAGCGCCGCGCGATCCATCGATTGAAACAGCGGCAGGCACGAAAGATAGGCGAGCTTATCTGGTGAGAGCATGGTTCTAGGCGGTGCAGAGCTAAACCTATGTTGCTAATAACCAGCCGTTTCGTCAGCGCTGTTGAGCTCCGAATCTGCGCCAACTGGAAGACTTGAGCGCGCGGTTTGGCGCGTCCTTGACGCGGAGAACTATCCGAAACCATACTGGGGTGTCAACCTGGGCGACTTGTCGGTGCACTCGCGCGTGAGTTTAGGCTGGCAAAAATCCCGGTCAAGTGTAATGTCGGAGAAAAGTGATTGAACGGGAGCAGCAAGGAGAATAAAGAATTTGACCGTTAAAGAAGGCGAGGGGGATATCTTCACCGCGGCGCCGCCGCCAAAACGTAACGTGCGGTCGTGGCTTCTGATTGCGGTTTCACTGTTGGTCTTGGCCTGGTCTTTTATCGGGGCAAAGATTCGCCCGGCGGAACTGATCGAAGGCATTCCGCAAATTTTTCTCACTCTCGGGCGCATGCTGCCGCCGGATTTTCACAAGATCACCGACGCCCAAAATTACTATCTGCCGCCGGGCCTGTCGGTGACCGAGCTGATTCTGCCGTTGCCGCTTGGCGCCGACCGAGAGCGGGCGCGGCGGCGCTGGTGGGACAACACGTTCCCTCAGACGGTCATGGGCGCCACGCTCGAGACGGTGCAGATGGCGCTGGCCGGCACATTTGTCGCGCTGATCGTGGCTTTTCCATTGGGCTTTCTTGCAGCGCGAAACACGACACCCCATCCA
>JBEVIO010000392.1:0-4928 GCA_040510635.1 Binatia bacterium
TGCCCGATTCCATCGCCACCCTGCGCTTCGTGCTCGCTTGCAACATCGTCAGAAAACTGGATCGATGTCCGTGCTGCATAGTGAATCAACGTTAATGACACAGTAGTACTAGGCCTGATACTTGACTTCGCCGCCGACCAACGTCATTTCGACGTTCAATTCCCTGATTTTTTCCGGCGCGACGGCGAACGGATCTTCCGCGAGCACGGCGATGTCGGCGAGCTTGCCGACTTCGAGCGTGCCTTTGTCATTCTCTTCAAAGCCTACCCAGGATGCCGTCGTGGTGTGCATCGCGAAGGCTTCACCAACGCTGATTCTCTCCTCCGGCACCCAGACTTCGCCCCAACGCATCTTGCGCGACACGCAAGCGGCGATATCGCGCAACGGATCCACCGGCCAATAGCCGGGTGAATCCGAGCCGCCGGCGATGACCACGCCGTTTTTGAGCAGCGTCCTAAACGGGAAAGCTTTAGTCAGCCGCTTTTCGCCGACGCAATCGAGGATCGCATCGCCGACATAGTAGCCGATGGCGATGTTCGGTATCGCCACGATGCCGTCGCGCACCATGCGCTGCATTCTTTCTGCCGTGCACAGCCAATTGCCCATGTGCTCGATGCGGTGGCGGTGGTCTTTGCGCGGCGAATGCTCGAGGGCGTTCTCGTATGCATCGAGCGCCATGTCGAAAGCGCGGTCGCCAATCGCGTGCACGCAACAGCGCAATCCGGCGTCATGACATATCTGGACGGTGTGGCTCAGTTCATCTTGTTGGATGCGAATGATGCCGTGGTTGTGCTCGTCGTCTTCGTAGGGTTCGTAAAAGCAGGCGTTGCGCCCGGTGATGCCGCCGTCGATGCTCATCTTGACGCCGCCGACGCGCAGCCACTCGTTGCCGAATCCGGTGATGAGACCGAGCTCGATCAAGCTCTTCGATTCGATCATCGATTCGATGACGCGCGGCAGGATGCTCACGCGCGCATGCATCTTGCCTTCTTTGTAGATTTCTTGATAGGCACGCACCGGCTCGGCATAGCGCACGATGTCGTGGACGGTTGTCACGCCGCGTTCGAGACACTGCTGCAACGCGAACACGATACCGTCTTTAAGCTGCAGATAGTTGAATTCCGGCGCGACTTTCTTGACGATCAACTGGGCGCGCTCGTGCAGCTCGCCCGTGGGCTCGCCGCTTTGGGGATCGTGCTTGATGTGGCCGCCGGCCGGGTCGGGCGTGTCGCGCGTAATCTTCGCCGCGGCCAACGCGAGAGTGTTCGCAACCGTAATGTGCGCGCCGAAAGAGACGGAAACCGGATTTTCCGGCACGGCGCGATCGAGATCATGCTTATCCGGAAAGCGTTTGTCATTGAGCCGAAAATCTTGCATCGGGCTGCCATGAGCGACGATCCACGATCCTTTGGGCGCGCCACCGGCGGCGTTGGCAAGGCGTTGCAAGATATCGGCGACGGAATGGACGTCGACGTAAAAATCGCGGCAGTCGACGAGCTCCATCTCTGCCGTGCCTTTTTCCGAGAGATGCACATGAGTGTCGGTGAGCCCCGGAATGGCCGTCCGGCCTTTGAGATCGATCGCTTGAGTTTCCGGGCCGGCGAGGCGGCGAACTTCGTCGGAATTTCCCGTGGCGACGATGCGCGAACCGACGCAGGCGAGGGCTTCACAAGTTGCGGTCTCGCTCGTGAAGGTGCGGACTTTGCCGTTGTATAGAATCAGATCGGGATAGGGTAGAGGTCGCTTGTTCATAGGCTGATTCGCTCCTTGTTTGTTCTGCTATCGTGGAGAATCCGACACGTTATCTTCTTTTCACGAGCAATTGGCGCATCAGATTTTCCCATTGGCTGAATTTCACTTCAAGTTCCTCGAGGGAGAATTTTTCATCGAGGTAAATCTTTTTGAACTTCTGGTCCCGCGTTCCAGTATCCTCGCGCGGCGACCAGAGTCCACCTTTCATCATCAGTTGCTGTCCTTCCTTTGAGTGAACGTAGTCGAGGAAGAGCAGGGCGGCATGCGGGTGGGAAGCTTTCGAGGACAAACCGGAATAGCCCACAGTCGTGACCACCGGCTCCAGCGGACGCCACTCGATCGGCGCGCCTTTTTGTTTCGCCACGGTCACGTCGGCGTCGAAAATTGTCGGCGACAAAGGCACTTCGCCTGACCCCACCAGCCCCGCCAACGCGGCGCCCGACATGTCCTGAATTGTGATTTCCTGTTCGGCGAGTTTGTCGAGAAACTCGCGACCCATGATCTCGATGATGCTGCCGATCCAGCGCACTCCGGTGGAAGTGCCGGCGATGGACATTTTGCCTTTCCATCTCGGATCGAGCAGATCCTTGATCGCCTTCGGCGCATCATTCGAACCGACGATCGTAGTGTTGAATCCCAAGCTGTTGTAAGTCTCGCGATCGCCGAGATAATAGACACCGGTTTTTCCTTTCGACTTGACGGTGTCGGGGTAGAAGCGCGCTTCCGGAGTAAAATATTCTTGAAACAAGCCGTCGCGTTTCATCAGTCCCATGCCTTCAGAAGTCGTTTCGACAACGTCGACAATGGCGCGGCTGGAGTTGAACTCCTCCATTGCCCGGCGGATCAGGTTCTTTGAATCATTGCGCCACTCGGAAACCTTGATGAAAGGATACTTTTTCTCGAATTCCTTGACGTAGATGCGAAACCAGGTGTGCGAATCATAAAGAGTGAATTGTCCTTCGCGCTTGGCTCCGTCGATGAGAATTTTTTCGCGATCCGCGCCTTGATACAGAGCTAACTGCGCGATGGTCATCGGCGCCGCAGCGTTAGCTTGGAGTGCGGCGGACATCAGACAAATAAAGCTAATCAAGATCAAGCGTAAAGCCTTTGTTCGCATGTTTAAGTTGTCTCCCTCCCTAGGCGCCGCTAGGGGCTATCTATCTCTTGCGAATGAAGAGTTGCCGCAGCAACCCTTCCCACTGGCCGATTTTCGCTTCCATCTCTTCCGACGAATATTTTTCGTCTAAATAATTTTTCGTAAATTTCTGCTCCAAAGAACCCATGTCTTCGCGTGGGGACCAGAGTCCACCCTTCAGGATCAATTGCTGGCCTTCCTTGGAAAGCAGAAAGTCGATGAAGAGAAGAGCCGTATGCGGGTTGGCTGCTTTGGCTAAGAGCGCGGCCGAACCGACGGTTGTGACGACAGGCTCCAGCGGGCGCCATTCCACCGGCGCGCCCTTCTGTTTGGCTAGCGTTACGTTGGCATCGAAGATTGTCGGCGACAGCGGGATTTCGCCGGAAACGACCAAGTTGATCAGCGATGCCGGCGCCATATCTTGCACGCTCACTTCCTGGCCGGCCAACTTATCCAAAAATTCGCGCCCCAAAGTTTCCAGCACGTTGCCGATCCAGCGTGCGCCGGTCGTCGTGCTGGTGATCGCCATCTGGCCTTTCCATTTCGGATCGATCAAGTCTTTGAGGTTGCGCGGCGCGACGGCCGGAGGAATGAGCTGCGTGTTGAACCCCAAGCTGTTGTAGGTTTCACGGTTCGGCAGATAAAAGAAGCCGTTTTTGCCTCGCGGCTTAAGCTCGTTCGGATAAAAGCGCGCTTCGGGAGAATAGTACTCCTGAAACAATCCTTCGCGTTTCAAAACGCCCATGCCGTCGGCGGTGGTTTCGACGACGTCCGCGATCGCGCGTCCTGATTTGTTTTCCTCCAGCACTTTGCGAATAATGTTTTTGGAATCATTGCGCCATTGCGTGGCGCGCACGAAAGGATATTTTTTCTCGAAGCTCGTAACGAAGGTTTTAAACCAGGTATGCGAAGTGTAGAGCGTGAATTGCCCCTCGCGCTTGGCGCCGTCGATGAGAATTTTTTCCCGATCGGCGCCTTGATAGACGGCCAGTTGCGCCGGAGCCATCGGCGCGGTGGCAGCCATTGCTGCCGTAGCGCACGACCAGTAGACGAGACAAATGAAGGTATCGAAGAGCGATCGGGCGCGCCGTAGAAACATTGTCCGTCTCCTTCAGCTGAACCAACTTACAACCGCAAGGTGTTTTTGTTCTCTTTCAACCAGGCCGCCAGCCGTGCGATGCCTTCTTCCAAATAGATTTTTGGTGTCCAGCCTAGCTCTCGTTTTGCCAGCGAGATGTCCAGCGGGTCGCGATTCCGGTGCGGTGCGATTTCGGCGGCGTTCGGGTGCTGGCCGATTTCAAACTTCAAATCCGGCAGCGCTTTTTGAATCGCGCGCTGCAAATCTTCACTGATGTAAGATTGATCAAGGCCGATATTGTAAGCGCGGCTGAGCGGCTTGTCGGCGAACAACGCTCGACTAATGGCATCTACGACATCATCGATATAGATCAGGTCATCGAGCGGACGGGTGAGAAAAGGCCGGCAGGGCTGGCCAAGGATGCCTTTTTTTAACTCCAGTGGGATGCTCCGGTATAAACCCGGGCCGTAAACCGACGAATATCTAAGGGCGACGAAATCGACGTCATGTTTCTCTTTGTAGAAGTCGCCCATCCATTCTGACACGGTTTTCGCGGCGCGATAAAAATAAGTGGGATAAATCGAGACGGCGTCTTCTTCTTTGACCAAACTTCCGTCCGGTTTTCTAAGTTGGCCATAGATCGAAGCAGAGCTTGAATAGACAATTCGTTTCAGGCCGAATTCTTTTGCCGCTTCGAGGATGTTCGTCATCGCGTGATAGCAGTAGTTGATCACCGATGGGCTTTCGTCGCGCGGCGGATGCGCGGCATGAAATATATGAGTCGGCTTTTCTTTTTCGCAGAGCGCGCGAAAGGGCGCGGCATCCGCCACATTCATGATGTGGCTTTTTGTCTCGATGCCGAGGAGCGAGAGATCCGGCGAGCGAGGAGCGACGTCCATCGGAACGACGCTATGGCCGAGCGATTCCATCAGCCGCGTAACGTGAGAGCCGATGAAGCCGTTG
>JBEVIO010000393.1:0-3983 GCA_040510635.1 Binatia bacterium
GGCGCAAGACCAGCGCCGCGCCAATGAAAAGCCGCGCGCATCCAAGCCATTAGCCAGCTTTGAGGCTCTCTTGGCGCGGGCCGAACAACAGGTGCCCGGTTGGGTGATGATCATGCTGCGTTTCCCGCGGCGCGGCGACGGTTCGGTGACCGCTTCTATACAAGGGCCCGACGCCTTTCATCCTTTCCAGCGCTCGCAATTAACGCTAAATCGCGCTACCGCCGAAGTGATCAAATGGGAACCCTACGCGAACAACAGCACCGGCCGAAAACTGCGCACCTGGATGCGCGCGCTGCACACCGGCGAAGCATTCGGCTTGCCTGGCCAGACCGTCGCCGGACTCGCCTCTCTCGGCGGCTGCTTTCTTGTCTGGACCGGTTTAGCGATGGCCTGGCGTCGCTTCCGTTCTTGGTGCCGTACACCGAAAGAATTTACTGCTGAGGAGCCAGTGATGAATGTAAATACCGATCAAATCAATTTTCTTAACCCACGCCCGACCGAGAGCGTCGATGCAGCGCTTGCGCAGCCATTGAGCGAAGCACAAATCCCTCAGTCTAATGGCGCCAACGGCCACGCCCGCGCTGTGCAGGATCGCGCGCGCGAGCACGCTGCCGCAGCGTCCAACGCTGAGTCGGTGTTGATTCTGTACGGCACCGTGACCGGCAACTCGGAGACGCTTGCTAAAAAACTAGCCGACGCGCTGCGCCCAACCGGTTTAACCGCCCGTGTCCGCGACATGGCGCATTGCCAACCGAACGTGCTTACGCAAGCGAACTACCTGCTGGTCGTGGCAAGTACCTACGGCGACGGCGAACCACCCGACGATGCCGCGCCGTTTTGGCACGCGGTAGTGCACGGCAACGGTCTCGATCTTCGCGGCGTTAGATTTTCCGTGCTCGCTCTCGGCAACACGACTTACGATCATTTCTGCAAGTGCGGCCGCGACTTCGACGCGGCGCTGGAGCGCCACGGCGCTACGCGGTTTTATCCGCGCGTCGATTGCGACGCCGATTATAACCGGTCCGCCGCAGCTTGGATCAACGGCGTGCTGGTAACCTTGGAGCAGGAAAGTCTCATCGCTGTATCGGCGTAAAAGGAGAACGCCAATGTTACGATTGATTTATCCCGTGATCCTCATTCTGGCGCTGATCGATACCGCGCACGCCCATTTTGTCTGGCTCGAACGCGACGGCGACGGTCCGGCGCGCGCCTACTTTGGCGAATGGATCGACGACATCCGAGAAAAAACCGGCGGTCTGCTCGACCGCTTCAAAGCGCCGCGGGTTTTTCTCGGCACGAGCGACGAGCCGCTGCCGGTCAAGAGGAACGAAAACAATTTGGAATTTGCCGTCAAAGGCCGCGGCGACGTCCGTTTCGTAGATAGCAGCGTTCCGCCGCGCGAAGACAAGGAAAAAGGCGGCGTCACTAAAACGATTTACTACGCCAAGGCCGGGCGATCGGAAACCGCCGCTAAGCTCGACCTGGAGTTGGTGCCCACACAAGTCAATGGCAAAACTTTTGTTCTGTTATTTTTCGCCGCGCCGTTGACCAAAGCCGAGCTCACGATCATCGGTCCGTCCAAATGGGAAAAACCTCTCGTGACCGACGACCAAGGCCGGATCACACTACCGACGCCCTGGGCCGGGCGCTACGTATTGGAAATCACCCATTTCGACGAGAAGCCCGGTGGCAGCGGCGAGGAAAAGTTTAGCCGCACGCGCCACATCTCGTCGCTCTCCTTCGTGCAGCCCAATGGCATTCGCTGGAGCGAGAAACGCTAAATATCGCCGGAATTGGCTGAAGCTCCGATATTGCTGTGGCTGACGCATTCGAACAAAGCGTCAACTAATCACTAAATCTTGAAAAGATTTTGCACGTTCTCGGTGGTAACCCTGGCAACGTGCTCCACTGAAATGTTTTTGACGCTCGCTACTGTTTCAGCTACCAGGCGCACGTACGCCGGTTCATTGCGCTTACCGCGGTGCGGTACCGGAGTGAGAAATGGCGAGTCGGTCTCTACGAGCATTCGTTCTAGCGGAACTTTGCGAACAACGTCTCTTAGCGGCTCGGCGTTTTTAAAAGTGAGGATACCGGTAAAAGACAGATAGAATCCCAGATCGAGATAATCGCAGGCCGCTTGATAATTGCCCGTGAAGCAATGAATGACGCCATGTAATTCCCGCACGCCTTCGCTGCGCAGTAATTCAGCGGCCTCCTGTGCCGCGTCGCGTTCGTGCACCACGATCGGCAAGCCGGTCTCGCGCGCCATGTGAATGAACTGGGTGAACACGCGGCGCTGCACTTCGTGCGGCGAATGATTGTAGTAGTAATCGAGGCCGGTCTCGCCAACCGCAATCACTTTGGGGTGCGACGTCAATTCACGCGCTGCGCGCAGCTCGTCTGCGCCGACATCCTTGGCATCGTGCGGATGCATACCGACCGTAGCATAAATGTTCGGAAACGAATCGGCTAAAGCCACCGCCTCGGTATTGCTGGACATGTCACCGGCGCCGCCGACTGCGATGATTTTTTCGACTCCTGCATCGCGCGCCCGCGCGATAACGTCCGCCGCTTCACCGGCATATTCCTTGCTTTGGATATGCGCGTGGCTGTCGATCAATATTGCCTGCGGCATCGAGCTATTTTTTCGCATCGGTTTCGATGCGCGGGAACAAAACTTTGGCCGGATTGACCTTGTGACCGGCAACGAATCCCTGACCCCAAGGTGCTTTTAAAGCATCGTCCTTCAATGCCAGCAGCGCGCTCAACTCGCGCGCCGTGTCCGGCATGAACGGCGCGAGCAAACGCGACAGAGTTCGTACCACTTCGAGCAAATGATGCAAGACTGCACCGACGCGAGCTTGCTTTTCTGGATCTTTGATCATCGTGAACGGCGCAGTCTGGACGATGTAGCGATTCGCATGATCGAGCGCCGACCAGACGGACTCTAAGGCGCGATGGAATTGTAGCTCCCCGACGTAGCTACTCAGCTCGTTTTCAGCCTGAATAAACTTGTCCCTCAGCTCGAAATCCTCCGCCGCCCAGTCGGAACTTAGCGGTTGAACCGCGCCGGCAAAATATTTTTGCTGCATCGCCAACACGCGACTCACCAAGTTGCCCAAATTGTTCGCCAGATCGGCGTTGATCCGAGTGACCAATGCTTCCTCGGAAAATTTTGCGTCCTGCCCGAACGCCATTTCACGCAGCAGAAAATAGCGAAACGCATCCATGCCGAAGCGCGCTTTCATCTCCAGCGGACGAATCACATTGCCCAAGCTTTTGGACATCTTGCCGGAATCCATCACCCAGTAGCCGTGGACGTTCAAGTGATCGTAAAGCGGCAGGCCCGCAGCCATCAGCATCGTCGGCCAATAGATCGCATGCGGCTTCAAGATGTCCTTGGCGATCAGATGCTGTGCCTTCGGCCAAAAAGATGATAAGGAATCCCCGCCGCGGTGCTGCAAGGCGCTCACGTAATTGAGCAAGGCGTCGAACCAGACGTAGGTGACATAATTATCGTCGAAGGGCATCGGGATGCCCCACTGCAAACGGCTGGTCGGGCGTGAAATACACAGATCTTCGAGGGGCTCGCGGAGAAAAGCCAACACTTCGCTGCGATAACGTTCGGGCCGAACGAGATCCGGTTTGCTCTGAATCGCCTCAATAAGTTGCTGCTGGTACTTGCTCATGCGAAAAAAATAATTCTTTTCGCTGATGTAATCGGGCGTCGTTTGATGATCCGGACATTTGCCGTCAACCAGCTCCTTCTCGGTGTAGAAACGCTCGCAGCCGTAACAGTAAAAGCCGCCGTATTCGCCGAAATAAATATCGCCGGCATCATAGATTTTCTGCAGCACGCTCTGCACATATTCCTTGTGGTACGAGTCGGTCGTGCGAATAAAGTGATCGTAAGCAATACCGCAAGTATCCCACGTCGAGCGAAACAGACTGCTGATGCGATCTGCGTACTCTTTAGGAGTTGC
>JBEVIO010000394.1:0-3768 GCA_040510635.1 Binatia bacterium
CGGTCAGAGTATCGTTCGCCGCCCGTTCACCCGCGAGTGTCATAGTATCGCTGCTCCACAATTCTCCCGCCGGTTCAAATCGTCCGCAAAAAAATGGCGTGAGCTTTTTTTCTCTCGGATGATCGTATTATGATGAGATAGAGGATTACAAACAGCTTACCTCGTCCGCTTTTTTTAATTCTTACAAATCATGGCAAGCAAAACTCTCTCCGTCGACACAATGGAGCCGGAAGTGCAACGGTTGGCGCGGGCACTTTATCAAAAGGCGGCCGAGCACAAGCCGTCGCTCTTCGAAGCCAAGGATTTGTTGGGCCGCATGATCGACTGGTCGCTCGAAGACGAGTCTCTGCGCGTCGCCTTGTTTCGTTTTGTCGACGTGCTACCGAGCCTGGAGTCTTCGACGGAAATCGGCCGCCATCTGGAAGAATACTTCGCACGCGTCGATCACGCCCTTGGCGGTTTGGCCTTTCTCGCGCAGGCGCTTCACGCCGGAACGCTGGTGGCGCCGGTCGTGCGGCGCAACGTCATCAAGCTGGCGCGCCGCTTCATCGCCGAAGAAAGCGACGACTATTTGAACCAGGTTTTGAGTAGCCTGCGCAAAGAGCCCGCGGCCTTCACTCTCGACGTCGTCGGCGAGGCGACCGTGAGCGAGGTGGAAGCCGCGGCGATGCAACAGCGCTATCTGGAGCTGCTACGCCGGCTGTCGAAGTTGAGCGCGACTTGGCCAGCCTGCGCGCAGATCGACGACGCGCCAAACGGCAAGCTGCCGCGCGTCAATTTATCGGTCAAGCTTTCCTCCTTGTGTGCGCGCTTCGACCCGTTGGATCCGAGCACGGATTCGATCGTGCGTGAGCGGTTGCGCTTGCTGTTTCGCGAAGCGGCGAAGCTCGACGCGGCGATTACCGTTGACATGGAACAATACGCTTTCAAAGATCTGACCCTGGAAATCTTTCGCGGCGTGTTGGCGGAAAAAGAATTCTCCGCCGCACCGCGGGCAGCGATTGCACTGCAAGCGTATCTCAGAGAAGCCGAGAGGGACGTTCGCGAGTTGATTCGCTGGGCGCATCGGCAAAAACGGCGGATCGGCGTGCGCCTGGTCAAGGGCGCCTATTGGGACAGCGAGATCGCCTGGGCGAAACAGAAGGGCTGGCCGATACCGGTTTTCCTGGACAAAACGGAAACCGATGCGAGCTATGAGCGGATCAGCCGGCTCCTGCTGGAAAATCACGACCTCATCGACGCCGCTTTCGGCAGCCACAACTTGCGCAGCTTGGCCCACGCCATCGTCGTAGCGAAGGAACTCGGGATTGCGCCCAGCGGTTACGAGATCCAAATGCTTTACGGCATGGCCGAGCCGGTGCGCCAGGCGATCATTCAAAACGGCCAGAGAGTGCGAGTCTATCTGCCGGTGGGCGAATTGCTGCCCGGTATTTCATATCTAATTCGCCGGCTGATGGAGAACACCTCCAATACTTCGTTTCTGCGTCAAACCTATGCCGATCGAAAAGACATCGGCGCTTTGATCAAGGCGCCGGCACGGCCGTTGAAACGTGACGATGATACGGCGGAATTAGCTGCGGCGCCCGCCGATTTAGCGCAGCCGTTTCGCAACGAGCCGCCGATTGATTTTTCTCAGGCCCAGAATCGCCGGGGTTTTGCCAAAGCGCTCGAAGAAGTTCGCGAGCATTTCAAAAAAAGCCGGGTACGCAAGCGCAGCAGCGGCTCATGGTTGGAGTCAGTGAACCCCGCTGATCCTAAGGACGTCGTCGGGCAGGTCCGCAGTACCAGCATCGATCAAGCCGAAACGGCGATCGAAAGCGCGGCGCGATTTTTCCCCAAGTGGCGCGCCACATCCGCGGCGGAACGGGCCAAGCTTCTTGTTAAGGCAGCTGCGATCATGCGCAAGAAACGCTGGGAGCTCGCGGCGTGGGAGGTTTTTGAAGTCGGCAAGGGATGGCGCGAAGCGGACGGTGATGTTACCGAGGCGATCGATTATCTGGAGTATTACGCGCGCGAGATGTTACGCCTGAGCGCGCCGCGCCAGACCCAACAGTTGCCCGGTGAAACCAACATTTATTTTTACCAGCCACGCGGCGTCGCGGCGATCATCGCGCCGTGGAACTTTCCGCTGGCGATTCTTACCGGTATGACCGCGGCGGCTCTGGTGACCGGCAATTGCGTACTGATGAAACCAGCGGAGCAGTCGCCGATCTTGGCCGAGCATCTGCTCGCTATTCTACGCGAAGCCGGATTTTTCCAGGATGCCTGCCAGCTGCTTCAAGGCGGCGGCGAGATCGGCGCGCACTTAGTTCGATCAGCGCAGGTTCATCTCATCGCGTTTACCGGCTCACGCGAGGTCGGTTTAGAAATTTTGCGTGAAGCCCACACGCATCGTCCCGGGCAAAACCACGTCAAGCGCGTGGTTTGCGAAATGGGCGGCAAGAATGCGCTGATCATCGACGCCGATGCCGATCTCGACGAAGCGGTGGTTCATATCATCGATTCGGCGTTCGGCTATCAGGGGCAAAAATGTTCGGCGGCGTCACGGGTGATTTTGTTAGACGAAATTTACGATCGCCTGCTCGCGCGGCTTATCGGCGCGGCGCGCAGCCTCAAGATCGGTGCGCCCGAAGACCCGCGCAATGTCCTTGGCCCCGTGATCGACGACACAGCCAGAGATCGGATCGCCGAGTATATTCGTCTGGGCAAGAAATCCGCGGAGTGCGTCCTGGAAATGGCGGCGCCGCGAGACGGATTTTTTGTCGGGCCGGTAATTTTCGGCGACGTCGAGCCGTCGAGTCGGATCGCGCAGGAAGAAATTTTCGGACCGGTGTTGTCGGTGCTTCGCGCGCGCGATTTCGATCATGCTTTAGAAATTGCCAACGACTCCGCGTTTGCGTTGACCGGCGGTATTTTTTCGCGCTCGCCGGCGCACATCGAGAAAGCGCGCGAGGAATTTCGCGTCGGCAACCTTTACATCAACCGCGGGGTCACCGGCGCGATCATCGAGCGCCAGCCTTTCGGTGGGTTGAAGCTCTCCGGCATCGGCTCCAAGGCCGGCGGACCGGACTATCTTTTACAGTTTCTCGAACCGCGCACAGTCTCCGAAAACACGCTGCGCCATGGGTTCGTGCCGCCGGAGCGACCGAAGATAACCCGAAAATGAGCGTTCAAGTCGTTCAAAACCTTCGAGACGAAAAGCCCACCCCGCGTGAAAGACCGGTCAGGTCTGGATTCGCTTCGGCTTATCGGGCTCCGTGGTGGTTGCCGGGCGGGCATCTGCAAACCATCTATGCGCGCTCGCTGGCGAAAAATTACCGCGTCGCTTTTCGTCGCGTACGCTGGGAGACCCCTGATCAGGATTTCATCGATCTCGACTGGCTCGGCCAAGAAGCGGACGACTCCAGACTCATCGTGCTGTTTCACGGCTTGGAAGGTTGCTCGCAAAGTCATTACGCGATGAGCCTAATGAGGGCGGCGACTCGGAGCGGCTGGCGCGGCGTGGTGCCGCACTTTCGTGGCTGCAGCGGCGAGGCCAATCGGCTTGTGCGCTCGTACCATTCGGGCGATTCCCGTGAGATCGATTGGATCCTGCGCGGGTTGAAGGACGCTAATCGACACGCCGAGATTTATGTGGTCGGAGTATCGCTGGGCGGCAATATGCTTTTGAAATGGCTCGGCGAGGAAGGGGGGGCGGCGTCATTGATCGTTGAGCGCGCGGTTGCGGTATCGGTGCCAATGGACCTCGCGGCGGCGGCGCGAGTGCTC
>JBEVIO010000395.1:0-3452 GCA_040510635.1 Binatia bacterium
GGAGTTTACCCTTGAAGTGTTGAAGGCGTCGAAATGACACAGAGAACGGAGGGTGCGCTTGCGCACCACTATCTGAGTTCTACGCTGCCAGTTGGTAACCGTGCGCAAGCGCACCCTACGAGTCGGATTCTAAGTAACCCATGATTTTCTCCGCTGCTTCTTCGCCGGTGCGGACGCAATCGGAAATGCCGACTCCGTGGTACGCGCTGCCGGCGAGAGCGAGGGTGGAAAATTGGCTCAGAGAAGCCTCGATTCGTTTAATGAGCGCTTCGTGGCCGACGTGGTATTGCGGCATGGAGTTTGGGTGGCGCCAGATGCGCGCGAAAATAGGCGGGGCGCTGACTCTGAGCAAATTTGCGAGTTCGTCACGGACATTTTTCTCCATCGTCGCATCGTCAGCGTCGAACAATTGCGCCTGCAGCGCGCCACCGACAAAGGCGCGAAGTAAAACTTTATCCTCCGATGTCCTGCCGGGATATTTCAAACTGCTAAACGTGCAGGCCATGATCTTGCGCTGCTCTTTTGCCGGGACAACGAAGCCGAAACTATCGGGCGCGCGCGGAAAGTTCTCGCGGCGATAGGCGAGATTCACCGTTGCCGTGGAAGCATAAGAGATTTGCTTAAGCTCATTTGCAGATTCTGGCGCATCTGCAGAGAGAATTTTGGCGGTCTGGAACGCCGGGGCGGCCAGGATCACGGCATCGGCAGCCATCGTTTCCCTGCCGGCGATCGTGATCCGCCAACTCTTTTTGTCTTCGGCGCAACTCAAGCGCGTGACCGGCGAATTGAAGCGGAGCGTCGATTCAGGCAGTCGTTTGGCGAGAGTGTCGACCAGTTCCTGCATTCCTCCCGCGAGCGTAACGAACAAGCTCCAGCGCGCGCCGCTGCCGGTGTCACGGTTGCGGGCACGGCGTCGTTGTTCAGACCACATGGCCAAGATAACGCTGCGCTGCCGGCGCTCCATTTCTTTAAACCGCGGCATGGTTGCAGCGAGGCTGAGTCGGTCCGGGTCGGAGGCGTAGATGCCGCCGACTAGAGGTTGCGCGATACGCTCCAGGGCCTCACGGCCGAAACGGCGGCGCACAAACGCACCGAGACTTTCGTCATCGTTCAAGTGACCGCGCGGAATGAATAACTCGCCTGCCATGCGCAATTTACCGCGCCAGGAAAATATCGGGGTTCGAACAAACGGCCCCATGCGAGTGGGCGCGAGTAAAATGAAACCTTCGGGCAGTGGTTCGAGTTTGCCCTCGTGGACGATATAAATTTTTTGATATTCGGCCTGGGTTGGAATCAGTCGGGATGTGAGGCCAAGGCGCTCGCAGAGACGGAGCGCCCAGGGTTTCTCCGTGATGAAAGAATCCGGTCCGGCTTCGACGAGAAAATCGCCGATTCGTTCCGTGGCGATGGCGCCGCCTAACCGCTCGGTGGCTTCGAGGAGTGTAAGCTCGATGCTGAGGGATTTTTGTTTGGCAAGCTCGGTGACGCGGTGCGCGGCCGCCAGTCCCGCGATGCCGCCGCCGATGATGGCGACGCGCTTCATAGTACAGGTCGAGGATGGAAGATGGATGATCGAGGATTACAATTTCCCATCATCTATCCTTGGCTCGTATCTTCGCTTCAATTATGTCAGCTATCATTTGCACAAAAGCAGGATGATCGTTGGGGCAGCTTGCACGGACGAAGCGAACGTTTAAAGCCTCGGCGATTTTTCTGGCTTCGATGTCGAGATCATAAAGCACTTCGACGTGATCGCAGACAAAGCCGATCGGTGCGACGACGACTTCGTTGCATCCTTCGTTCGCTAGTTTTCGAATGGCCTTGCCGATGTCAGGCTCCAGCCACGGATCGCTCGGTCCGCCGCTGCGACTTTGGTAGGCGAGCGACCAACGCTCACGGCCGAGCTTCTGAGCGATCAAAGCGGCGGTCTCTTGGAGCTCAGTCACGTACGGCGAGCGCGCGGCCATGGCCGTTGGTAAACTGTGCGCTGTAAAAATCAATGGTGCGGAATTTCGTCGATCCGCGAGAATTCGTGCGAATGCCGCGCCGATCAGATCCGACCAAGTTTGAATGAAGAGCGGGTGACTATGCCAGCCGTCGCAGTATTCGATCTCCGGAGCCTCACCGCCAACCTCAGCGCGAGCATCGGCGATGTTCTTTTGATAGCGCTCCCAGCTTGCCTCGGTTCGATGCGAAGAAAGGATCAAGCCGAGGGCTTTCTCGATTCCAGCGCGTGTCATTTGCTCTAGCGTCTCGTGGAAAAACGGGCTGCTGTTGCGCATCCCCACGTAGACGGGAATTTTGATATCTACCGCTTGTAAAGCTTTTCGTAGCGCGTCAGCCTGACGGAAGGTAATTTCTTTGAGCGGCGATTTGCCGCCGACGTCTTCGTAGTGGTGGACGACTTCTTCAAGCCGTTGCGGCGGTATTGGAATGCCTTTGGTGACTCGGGCAAGAAACGGGCGAATCTCTTCAGGCGAAGTCGGGCCGCCAAAGGCGATCAAAAGCACGGCTTGATACGGTTGAGCCATCGCGCGCGAGTTATCGCGAACTCAGTTCGTGGACCGCGTCGACCAACGCGATCACGTTGTCGACGGGCGTCTCAGGCAAGACTCCATGTCCCAAATTGAAAATATGTCCGGGACGTCCTTCGGCGCGGCGCAAAATATCCGCGACGCGCGCCCTGATTTCTTTTGGCGAAGCGAACAGCGCGACCGGATCGAGATTGCCTTGGATCGCAACGTCGTGCCCGACCGCCGCCCAGCCCTCATCGAGGTTCACGCGCCAATCCAAGCCGATTACATCGCCGCCGGCGGCGCGAATCTGTTTCAGCAATCCCGCCGTGCCCGTGCTGAAGTTGATGACTGGAACGCCTGGTGTGATCGCATCGATTACGGCTTTGGTGTAGGGCAGCACGAATTGTTCATAATCCGTCGGCGTCAGACAGCCGGCCCAGCTATCGAATAGCTGGACTGCCTGGACGCCGGCGGCGATCTGGCAATTCAAATATTCGGCCACGTCTTTGGCGAGCCGCTCCATCAGGCGTTTCCACGCTTCCGGCGCTGCGTAAAAAAGTTTTTTTGTGTGCACGTAATTGCGCGAGCCCCCGCCTTCGATCAGATAGGATGCGAGCGTAAAGGGCGCGCCCGCGAAACCGATGAGGGGCACTTTGCTCTTGAGCGTCTTGACGATTTGTTTTACCGCGTCGTAAACGAAGGAAAGCTCTTGCTTCGGATCAAAATCCTTCAGGCCGTCGACGTCTTTGCCGCTACGGACCGGATGATGGATGATCGGCCCGCCGTTTTTCGCATATTCCAACCCGATGCCCATCGGTTCGAGGAGGAGCAAGATATCGGCGAACAGGATTGCTGCGTCGACGCCCAGTCGTTCCACCGGTGTGATGGTAATTTCCGCAGCGAGATCGGGCTTCTTACATAATTCGAGAAAGTCAT
>JBEVIO010000396.1:0-3664 GCA_040510635.1 Binatia bacterium
GCTGTATTTCACCGCGCCGGCGTATGCCGCGTTCGCCCGTTTCGTAATTTATGCCAAATTGGTCGGCACCCAAATAGCGGACCTGCCGCGCTGGGTCACGTTGTGGCAGCCTGCCGGCCTCTTCGACGTGATCGACAAGAACGGCGACGGCATCGTGCAGTGGGCCGACTTCGTCGTTAAGTCCACCGACTTCGTCGTCTTATCGATGCCCGAGGTCGCTGGGCTCCCGTTCGTGATCACGGGCCTGGTGATGGCCGGCGGTTTAGCGGCGGCGCTGTCCACGGCGGACGGCCTCTTATTGACAATCGCCAATGCTTTTTCCCATGACCTGTACTACAACGTCATCGACCCCACAGCTTCGCTCACCAAACGGTTGACCATCACGAAGATATTGCTGGTTGTAACGGCGTTGGTAGCGGCTTGGGTCGCCACGTTCCGTATCGCCATCATCGTCGAATTGGTCGCATGGGCGTTCAGCTTAGCCGGCGCCTCTTTTTTCCCAGCGCTGGTCATGGGTATCTGGTGGAAGCGGGCAAACAAGACCGGAGCGTGCGTGGGCATGATCGCTGGGTTGGCCGTAACCGCGTATTACATGATAGGGAGTCGTTTTTACGGCGTCTCTTGGTTTGGCACCCAGACTATTGCCTCAGCAGTTTTCGGACTACCGGTAGGCCTTATCACCATTTGGATAGTGTCGCTCCTGACCGAAGCGCCGCCGTTACAGGTGCAAGAACTTGTTGCCAGCGTACGCTATCCGAAAAGCGGTCAAGCAGTTACGGGCGATCCGCTGGGGCGCACCTCGCCGGCTGGCGCGCATTAATATATTTTCGATCCTGGAAGGACGCGGAAAAAAAACTTTTCTCGTCCTTCCAGGCCTACGCAATTGACCGATCTGCTCTCGCAAATTCTGCTTGTGATCCGCTTCCTATGTTTCATGGCGATGTTCTATTTGGCGCTCCACAAGACCGTCGCTCGTTTGAGCAGTAAACCAAGCAGCAAATTGCTCTGGTTCTTTGATGTCCTCACGGCACCGCTCACCCGGCCCGTCCGAGTTTGGTTAATGCCGGCCGCGTCCAATGATCGGCTACTCTCTGGGTCTTTGCTGTTCTACGGTGTTATTTGGTTATTTTTCATCGTCATAGATCGCATCCTCGCGCCGAATTTGCATTGAGTGGTGGATAAAGCACGTCCATCACAACGATCGAATATCCGTTGCATCGGACCGATTCGAACCGTAGTTAGAACAAACGAATTTCCCTGCCGGACTTGATCGAAGTAAAGAATCATGCCGAATCTTGATTCGCCTCAGACAACTGCAGGTTTGGCGCTGCCGGTGAAGCACCTGTTAAAGCAGCCTCCCCTTTTTGTCGATCCGGCTGCAACTGTCCAGCAAGCCGCCGCTGCCATGCAAAACGCGCGGGTCGGCTCCGTGCTCATCACCACGGACCCGCCTGGAATCGTCAGCGACCGTGACCTGCGCGGCCGCGTGCTTGCGGCGAGCCTGGGCCCGCAAACGGCCATTACCCAAGTGATGAGCCGGCCGCTTAAAACAATCGATGCCGACGCGCCGGCATTTACCGCCCTACGATTGATGCTCGAAGAAAATATCCACCACTTGCCGGTGATTGAAGAAGGCAAGATCGTCGGCGTGATCAGCTCCACCGACCTGCTGTTTCAGCAGAGTAGCAATCCGCTGTACTTGCGTCAGACTCTGGAAACTCTGAGCGAGCCTCTCGAAATGGCGCGCTACTCAGAAAAGATTGGCAGTACGGTCGATATGCTCTTCGAGAGTGGCCTCGGAGCCGCGCAGATCGGCCAGCTCATCTCCAGCCTCAACGACGTGTTGGTAAAACGACTCGCGGAACTGGGTCAAGTCCAACTTGGCGCGCCGCCCGCAAATTTTGCTTGGATTGTATTTGGCTCTGAAGGTCGGCTGGAACAAGCTCTTCTGACCGACCAGGACAACGCATTGGTCTATGACGATTCTTCTGAGGACATCAGCCGCTATTTCACCGAGCTGTCGAGGCTGGTCGTCGAGGGACTGATCCAGGCCGGATTTCCGCGCTGTCCGGGCGGGTTTATGGCGACAAATTGGTGTAAGCCTCTCCATGAATGGCGCCGGCTCTTCACGAATTGGATAGCTCTACCGGAACCGGTTGCGCTGCTCGACGCGGCAATTTTTTTCGACTTTCGCGTCGTTGCCGGCGCACTTTCCTTGGAATCTCTGGAACAAATCATCGCCGGCGCGCAAAGCGAAAAACTTTTTCACTCGCATATGCTGAACGGCGCTCTGGCGTTCCGCCCACCTCTCGGTTTTTTTAATTGGCTGCGCAGCGCAAACGGCGATGTGGACCTCAAAAAAGGCGGCATCGGACCGATCGTGGGACTGGCCCGCGCCGCGGCATTGGCCGCTGGTTCGCGGGAACGGTCGACCCTTGAGAGGCTTCGCGTAGCCGGCGCGTCGGGGGCGGTCTTGAGCCCGGAGAGCGCCAAAGAATTTGCTGAGATATTTCCCCTATTGCTGGGACTGCGTTTGCGCGCACAACTGGCGGCGCGCAAGAGAGGCCGCCCGCTCAGCAACAGCGTCAACCTGGCCGAGCTTTCCACTCTAGAAAAGCGCCACCTCAAGGAAGCCTTGATCATCATCAAAGACGCTCAGGAAGATCTCCGTGCCGCTTGGCGGCTCGATCGACTGGGTTAAACGTTCCAGTCAAATCGCGCGACGATCGCAACGTGATCAGAAGGCTGCTCGGCGGACGGCAACACCGTGCTCGCATCGATGGGCGTGATCTTCTCGGGATCGGATCGTAATGTCGGGGAGTAAAAAAGATAATCGATCATCTTTGCTTCGCCGTTGACGTTACAGGTGCAGGCGCTGGCGTGCGATTGATGGGCGTAGTGAAAGCCGGCCTTTTCGATCATCGCGACGATCTCGCTCTCCGGTGTCACGTTAAAATCGCCGGTGAAAATCCAAGCGTTTGCCGACTCGGCCATACTTTCCCAACCGAACAATAATTGCCGCGCCTGTTTGTGACCGCGCCGCAACTCGCGCGCCGCATCGGGTGGATCCCAGGTGAGGTGCGTGTTGACGACGCCGATCACACGGTCGGCGCCGCGCAACCGAGCGACAAGCGCGATGTTCCCGGAATTGCCTTGCGCGTCGACGGCGTCATTGTAGACGACGGTGTTGGCGTCGACTAGCTCGAATAAGTCGCGGCGATAAAACGTCGCGCATCCATCCGGCTTGCCACCTTGCCGGCGCGCGTACTGCGAGGCGTAATTTAATGGAGCGAGCCGCGCGCGCAGCGCCGCCAATGTTTGGGTTTCCACTTCCTGCAGACACAAAATATCGGCATCGAGCGTCAAAACATAATGCGCCAAAGCCGCGCGGCGCCAGGAGGGGTTTAGCACCATCGCCGGAGAGCGCGGGTACCATGCGCGATGGACATAGGCGCGGGCAAGGACGTTGTATGACGCGACCGAAAAGGACAAACGACCTCCACCACGGAGCTAAAAACTTTTAGAAACACTCGGCTCCGGATCGGATCGACTTCAATCCCCGATGTATCTCAACTTATCGACTACGCAATATCGAAGTCGATGTCAAAAACATCCTCTCTACCTTCATTTCGGCACGGCGCGCATTCTTTCGAGCTAGTTTCTC
>JBEVIO010000397.1:0-6973 GCA_040510635.1 Binatia bacterium
AGCATGCGCTAAACAATTTTAAGTTATGAGAATAGTAAACCGCGCCGCGGCGAGTTGCTTCGTTCTATTATTGCTGCTGCCGTCGGGCTTGCTCGGCGGCGAGGCGCAAAACGCCTTTAGCGAAGGCGTGAAACTCTACAAAGCGGCTAAATACAAAGATGCCGTCGCCGCCTTTACGCGCGCTATCAAGGCCGCGCCCAAATCGGACGAGGCTTACAACAACCGGGGCTTGGCCCATTTTAAACTCGGGCAAAACGACAACGCGCTGAAAGATTACGATGAAGCGCTAAAGCTCGATCCAAAAATGGCCGACGCCTATTTCAATCGGGGCAATGTCCATTTCGCGCAAAAACAGTACGATCGAGCCATCAAAGATTATGACGAGGTGATTAAAATCGACGACAAAGCGCCCAGGGTTTACCGCCAGCGCGGCCTCGCCCATTATGCATTGAACCAATTCGAAAACGCGATTCAAGATTTCAACCAGGCGCAGAAATTAGACCCGAAAGACGTGGAGATTTATTACAGCCGCGGTCTCGCCTATCGGCGCTTGGGAAAAAATGAACAAGCGGTTCAGGATTATTCGGAAGCGATCAAGCTCGCGCCGAAAAACGCCGAGATCTATAACAACCGAGCCAACGCTTACTCCGTGCTCGGCAAATATGACGACGCGGTGAAAGATTATGACGAAGCGCTCAAGCTCGACTCCAAGAACGCGAAGGTTTACGCCAATCGCGGCGTGATCCGCGCGCGCCAGGGCAAGAACGAGGACGCGCGCAAAGACTTTCACAAAGCGATCGAGCTGGACCCGAACCTGAAAGACAAGCTCGAAGCCATGATGGCGCCGGCGAACAAATGAACCGGAAAAAAAACCTCGTCGCGATCTTCGCCGCCGTGGCAGCGTTGTTTTTAACCGCTCCCGCCCTCAGATCCGCTTCGGTCGAAGAGCCGCTCAAGGCCGCGTTGGAGTTGCACGAGTCGGGTAAGATCAAAGAAGCGTTGATCGAATATGACAAAGTCATCAAAGCCCATCCCAAGATTGCGGAAGCTTATTTCAACCGCGGCAATGCTTATTTCGATCTCGGCCAGGATAAACAAGCAATCAACGACTACAGCCAGGCGCTGCAGCTCAATCCGAAGGACGCTGAGGCTTACTACAATCGAGCCAACGCTTACCGGCGCCTGAAACAAGATGGCCCGGCGCTCAACGACTACAGCGCCGCCATCAAGTTGAATCCGGAGGATGCCCGTAGCTTCACCAACCGTGGCAGCATTCATTTCGACGCCAAGCGTTACGACAGCGCCATAAAAGATTTCACCGAGGCGATCCGGATTGAGCCCAAAGGCGCGCAAAACTATTACAATCGCGCCAACAGCTATCTGGCGACGAGTAAAATCGACGAAGCCATCAAGGACTACGATGGCGCGCTCGGCCGCGATCCGAGTTTGACCGAGGCTTATTATAATCGCGGCATCGCTTACGCCGCGGCGCAAAAACACGAAGATGCGGTGCGCGATTTCACCGAAGTGATTCGGCTGAATCCAAAATCGGCCGAAGCCTTTTACAATCGCGGCCTGTCCGAGATGAAGCTCGCAAAATTCGACGATGCCATTGCCGATTATAGTGAAGCGATGCGCATCAACCCTAAGGACCCGGAGGCTCCGTTCAATCGCGGCCTCGCCCACCTGCGCCTCGATAAATATGATTACGCTGCCCGTGACTTCGGCGAGGTAATCGGCATGCAACCAAAGAACGCCGATGCCTACGTCTATCGCGGTATCATCCGGATTTATCAGGGCAAGGACAAAGAGGCCGACGCCGACTTGCAAAAAGCCTTTCAGATCAATCCGGCGCTCAAGAAGAAACTTCAGCCGATCATCGACGACGCGAAGAACAAAGCCAAGGCGAAGGAATAGCGAATCTCAACACGCGCTATCTTCATGAGAACGCGATATCGCACCTGACGTTTTATACGCATGGATATTTGTCATAGGGCGCCACGCCGTGAAAACGGCCGATCCTGAAAGCGATTATCGATGGGTGAAACTCGCGTCGACCTACTGCACCTTCTCGAAGACCTGCGCGACGCCTATCCCGGCTCGTTGGAAGAAACCATTCTAACCGAGATCATGGCCAACGCGCTCGACTCCGGCGCGTCGACGATCTCATGTCGATGCGACCCCGCCGAAAGCACTATGACGGTGATCGACAACGGCTCGGGCATGCAGCGGCGCGATCTGGCCCGCTTTCACAATATCGCCTCGAGCACCAAGGTGCGCGGTCAAGGCATCGGTTTTGCCGGCGTCGGCATCAAGCTCGGCTTGTTGATCTGCGAGGAAGTGCTGACGGAAACGCGGCGCGGCAAAAATCACGTGGCATCTTCCTGGCACCTGGCGTCGCGCCACCGCGCGCCCTGGAAATGGATTGCCGCGCCGGGGCTCGTCGCCGAGCGCGGCACCGCAGTGCGCTTAACATTGCGCAACCCGCTTTCGCCTTTGCTCGACGGCGGCTTTCTCGAAGGCACGCTCCGGCGCCACTTCCAACCTTTGCTCGATCCGGCTTTCGATGATTTTCTCGCGGCGCATTATGCCAAAGGGATCGCCATCGACATAAACGGCCAGCGTTTAGAAAAACAGCGCTCGCGCGCGCCGCTCCAGGCGCCGTTGGAAATTCGCTTGTTGCGCCGGAGAAAACCGTCGGCCGTCGGTTACTTGTGGCGCGAAGACAGCGCGTTGGCGGAAGATCAGCGCGGCCTCGCGATCAGCACCTTCGGCAAAGTTATTCGTCGCGGTTGGGATTGGCTTGGCATGACGCCAACCACGCCGGAACGCATCGCAGGCCTGATCGAGGTGCCGGAGCTGGCCGCCTGTTTAACTTTGAACAAGGGGGATTTTATTCGCAGCGGCGCGCGCGGGGCAACCTATCTCGCTTTTCGCAAAGCAATCCAACAAGCCGTCGCCCAGCAACTCGCCGCCTGGGGCGATGCGCCGCCGGCAGACGAGCAAGCGCCGCCGCGCGAAGTGCGCCCATTACAGCGCGATCTCGCCCACCTGCTGGAGGATTTAGCGCTGGATTTTCCCCTGCTCGCGAGCCTCGTGGAGCGGCGCGCCGGCGGACAAAAACGCCTGCCCCTTTCGGGACGCGGAAACGAAGACGCCGGGCGAAGCTTCGTCGCCGCGTCGATAGGCGCCCTGGCGGAGAGCGACGCCGATCGAACCGTCGAAACCATGCCTAGTAGAATGCCAGGCCAGCCGGAAAATCCTGTGGTCAACGAGCCGGCAGGCGAGCTCAACAAACGGCAAGCGGATGATATCCAATTGCCCGGCCATAACGGCGCACGGCGTCCGGCGCATTACGGCCTCGATATTCAAGTCGAAGATCGTCCCGACGATGAAAATTTGGGACGCTTGGTCGAATCCACCGTCTGGGTCAACCGCGCCCATCCCGCATACCGCCGCGCGCTCGCGTCGCGCTCGATCGGCTACCATGTCGCCCTCACCGTCGCCCTGGCGCTGGCGCCGCTTGCGGTGGAACTGTCACAACAGAGCGAATTCTTGCTGACGTTTCTTACGCGCTGGGGCGAAGCGATCGATAAGCCGCCGGCGCGCCGGCGAAAGAAACGTAGCTAACGGTCGCGCGTTGCAACGATGCAAGGGCGCAGCATGCTTCGCCCATCCGATCTTGACAGTGCGACGTGGTCGCACTACGGTCGGGGCTAGTTCACTTCACCATCACACTCGCCGGGAGGAGCCGTCATGACTAACTCTGTTCCTATCATCGACGCCGATGCCCACGTGATCGAGACCGAGCGGACCTGGGACTATCTGGAACCTTCGGATCGTAAGTTTCGCCCGCGACTGTATTCGACGCCCGAAGATCCCACCCGGCAGTACTGGGTGATCGACGACAAGATCGCCGGATTTCGCTTCTTAACGTTGACCGAGCGCGAGCTCCATGAATTCGCCGAACGCGCCGGCAGGAACTTCGAAACCCCGCAGGCGGCGCGCGAGTTAGACGACGTCGATTTGCGGCTCAAGCATATGGATGAATTGGGCATCGACGTCCAGGTGCTGCACAACACGTTTTGGATCGAACGGATCACCACGAGACCCGATGCCGAAGTCGCCCTATGCCGCAGTTGGAACCGCTGGCTCGCCGACATTTCGCAGAAAAGCCACGGCCGATTATTCTATTCCTGCGTCGTCCCGGCAATGAACATCGACGAGGCGATTGCAGAAGTGAAGTTCGCCAGGGACAACGGCGCTGCAGCCGTCTGCATGCGACCTTTGGAAGGCGACCGCCATCTTTCCGATCCGTACTTTTATCCGCTTTACCAGGCCGCCAGCGATCTCGACCTGTCGATTGCCGTGCATATCGCCAACGGTAATCCGGAGAACGCCGATCTCTATCGCCAGGCGCCGGCCGGACGCTTCGCGCAATTTCGCGTGCCCACCGTCACGGCCTGCTTCGACGTCATCATGAGCGAGCTGCCGAAGGTATTTCCCAAGCTTCGCTGGGGCTTCATCGAAGCCTCGGCCCAGTGGGTGCCGTGGATTTACCGCGAAGCGGCGATCCGTTACCGCGCCGGCGGCAGAGTTTTTCCGGCTAATGTCTTCGAAGACTACAACATCTTCGTCACCTGCCAGGTAAACGACGACGTGCCTTACATCGTCCGCTGCGCCGGTGAGAACCGCTTGGTGATCGGCACCGACTACGGCCATACCGATCCGTCAAGCGCCGTGACCGCACTAAACGAATTTCAACGAATGGAAGGTATCGAACTCGGGGTCAAAGAAAAAATCCTCTCGCACAACGCGAAAGCGCTCTACGGGCTGTAAGATCACATGCCTAGCCGTAGAGTCGAGGCTGGTCCACCGTGAGCTCAATCCACAACGACGCTGCCGGCGCTGGTGGCGACAAATGACGCCTTCGCCGGGTCGCGGAGAATCCCCTTTGGATCTTCGCCCTGAAGCGTAGCTTGAATTGCTCTTCTTAAAATTCCGCGAAACATCAACACGCCTTTGTCGGAACTGACGAGATGTTCGAGGCCATGCAGTGCGATCGGCCCCTGGCCTTCGACGGCTTCTTTGTCGTCGGGATGGCGCTGGGTGTACTCGTAGCTCGCGTTCTTGCGTCCACCGGGAGCCAATTGCTCGCGGCCGGAGAGAGTTTCCGGTTCGCCGTCGGGGAGCCAGCGAATACTCGCGCCGAGTTGATGGGTATCATCCACCGGCACGCAGTAGCTTACCGCGCGCACGCGTTCCGTCTTAGGCTCGTCGGTGTACACCAAATGCACGTTGAGCGGCATGATCATCTCCCAGATCAGTTCCCACCACTTGCCGTTCTCCAGTCTGCGCTTGAGCACGAACCGCATGCCCAACTCGGTCTCCTCGTACTGCAATGCGTCGGGATCGACGCCATAGACCTGTGACGGAAACTGCGCGCCGCTGTGCCGCGTGTGCAGCCAAAATGTATGCAGCGCGTCCATAAGATTTTCCTCGGCCTGGAGCCAATTGCAATTGACCGGCCCGCCGATGCGCGGCCCCATGCGCGCTTTGAGCGCCCCGCCGTCTTTTTGCCACACGTCGTAAATCGGTAGCTCGGGTATCTTGTCGAGCGGTCCCATGTAGGCGAAGACCAAGCCGGCAAACTCGCGCACGGGATAACAAGGATGTTGAAATTGTTCCAAATAAGGGTTGGGGATCGCCTCCAGCGGCATCTCTAAAATGTTGCCTTCGACGTTATAAAGCCAACCATGATAGCAGCAGCGCAGTCCGCGCTGTTCGACGCGGCCGTACTCAAGCGAGGTGCCGCGGTGGCTGCAACGGGGAAAGAGCAGCCCCGCCCTGCCCGCGCCATCGCGGAACGCGATTAGGTCTTCGCCGAGAATGCGCACCGCTTTCGGCAACTCCTGGAGATCTGCCGATAAACACACGGGTTGCCAGTAGCGGCGCATCAACTCGCCGCATGGCGTACCGGCTCCGACGCGCGTGAGAGAAGAGTCGGGCTCGGGGATTTTTAGACCGTAGGCGCTTTTCATGACGTCGCCCTCCGAACTCGCGGCAAGCCTGCGCGATCATATGCCTATGCCGCGATGTGCCTGTCAAGATAAACTGTTACCGCGCGAAGCGTCGCGAGGGCGTCACTTGACGGAGTCGCGCGATCTACACTAACGTCGAATTTTTAATTCCAACCTCAGCAATGCGAAAGGAGGAGGCTCAATGTCAAGTTCACTTCGGGTAATCGATGCCGACGGTCACGTCGAAGAAAATCTCGATACTTTTAGCGACAAGTATCTCGATCCGGCCTTTCGTTCTTTGCGTCCGCGCGTGACGGCGGTGGACGGTCTCGTTTATTGGGTGATCGACGAGCAACTCTATCCACGGCGTGTGGGACCCGGCTGTCACAATCTCGGCACACCGACAAACTTCAACGGCCAGCTCGCGGCGCACACCCAAGGCAAAACCGACAGCATCGGCAGCATGGAACTGAGCGATCTCACCGCCCGCCTCACCGCGATGGACGAGGAAGACATCGCCATTCAAGTAATCTACACGACGCTGTTTCTAGCCTATCCGTTAACCAAAAACGTCGGCCTCGGCAGCGCCATCACTACATCCTACAACCGCTGGATGGGCAACCGACTTTCCGGCCACCCGCGCATCAAATGGTCGGCGGTGGTCAATCTGGACGACGTCGCTGCAGCGGTGGACCAGGTGCATGAAGCCAAAAAACTCGGCGCAGTATCGGTCATGGTGCTCGGAACCGCCGGCGATGACATGCTCGATCATCCCCGGCTCTTTCCTTTTTATCAGGCGCTATGTGAAGAAAATCTCGCCCTCGGCGTCCACGTCGGCTGGTCCTGTCCGTCGATCAACAATCTCTACTCGCACATCTATCCGTCCGGCGTCATTGCCTTTCACGTGCCACTGCTCATGGCTTTCACCGCATTGATCAGCGGCGGAGTGTTAG
>JBEVIO010000398.1:0-3333 GCA_040510635.1 Binatia bacterium
TGTTTAATCACCGGAACCTTGGAATTTGCCACCACGGCGCGTATGAGATCCTCACCGCCGCGCGGAATAATGAGATCGATATACTGCTCCAGCTGGAGCAGCTCGTTGACCAAAGCATGATCTTTGACTTGCACCACTTGAACTGCGTCCTGCGGCACGCGCGTTGTCGTGCACGCCTCGCGCAGCACCGTGCCGATGGCCTGGTTGGAATGGTGCGCTTCGCTACCGCCGCGCAAGATCACGGCGTTGCCGGATTTCAAGCAAAGCGCCGCGGCGTCTGCCGTGACGTTGGGGCGGGCTTCGTAAATCATCCCGATCACGCCGAGCGGAATGCGCATGCGCCCGACCTGCAAACCGTTGGGCCGGCGCCACATCTTGGTCACTTCACGAACCGGATCGGGTAACGCGGCCACATCGCGTAGGCCGTTCGCCATCGCCTGGATGCGGGAGGGATTGAGCGCGATACGATCGAAGACCGCGCTCGAGACGCCGTGATTTGTAGCGAAGTCCAAATCTTTTTTATTTTCATCGATCAGAAATGCGCTCTGCGCTTCGAGCCGATCCGCCATCCGCAACAAAACTCGATTTTTTTCGACCGACGACAGCGGCGCCAATAGACGAGCGGCGATCTTGGCCTGCTTGCCAAGACGAAGCGCTTCCTGTTTTAGTTTATCGTTTGTGCCTGACATCCGCTCTCACAAGACGACCAGATCGTCGCGGTGAATAATTTCTTCGTACGCCTTATAACCCAGTGTTTTTTCAATCCTGCTTGTATGCAATCCTTTGATCTGATTCAACTCCTGAGCGCTATAGTTGACCAAGCCGCGCGCGAACTCCCGTCCATCCAAGTCCAAGCAACGCACGCACTCGCCGACGCCAAACCCGCCGCGGACTTCTTTCAGACCCGATGGCAGAAGACTCTTACCCTTTCGCACGACAGCGTCGTGGGCGCCTTGATCGACGATGATCTCGCCGGCAGGTTTGAGGTTGTAGGCGATCCAATGCTTTCGACTGGTGAGTCGAGTGGCTTCCGCCAAGATCAAAGTGCCTACCACCGTCTCCTCCTCAAATACTTTGCCGAGGATGCCGCTTTGCAACCCGCTGGCGATTACAGTCGGAATACCCGCCGCCGCTGCCTCCTCCGCCGCGCCCAGCTTGGTCGCGATTCCGCCCGTCCCGACAATGCTGAGACTTTGCCCTTCGATTGTTTGTCTTAACCCCTTGGCCGCGGTGATCAGGGGAATGAGTTGAGCATCCGCATGGGCCCGTGGATCCTTGTCGTAAACTCCCTCGACGTCGCTGAGAACCACCAGCAAATCCGCTTCGAGCAGGGTTGCCACCAGCGCCGATAAATGATCGTTGTCGCCGAATTTCATTTCTTCGACAGCCACCGTGTCATTCTCATTGACGATGGGAATAATCGCCGATTCCAATAGAACGTGAAAAGTATGCTTGGCGTTGATATAGCGTTGTCGGTTGGCGAGATCCTCATGCGTCAACAGCACCTGCGCGACGCTCTTGTCGAACTTGGAAAAATAACGTTCGTAGAGCGCCATGAGCTTGATCTGGCCGACGGCGGCGAGCGCCTGCTTTTCGGGAATCGTTTTCGGCCGTTCTTTTCGTCCTAGCCGCGTCATCCCCGCCGCCACCGCGCCCGAGCTCACGACGACGATCTCTTTTTTCTGGTCATGCAATTCCGCCAGCTCGCGCACCAGCCCGCGCAATCGTGCTTCCTCGATGCCGTCGCTCGAAGAAAGAATCTGGCTGCCGATCTTGACCACCAGGCGCCGCGCGCGGTGCAAAATCTGCTTCTTAAAGTTCAGCTGCGTCACGAGTTGTTTCGACTTCCCGCCGAAGCTCTTCCAGTTTTCGTCCGACCAATAATACCAGAGCACGCACGCCTTCCGTGGTTGCCCCCGAAATGACGTGCAAGGGGCGATATGCCTTGGGCAGTTTCTTGGCCAAAAGCTTCGCCTTCTCTCTTCCCTCCGGCAAATCGATCTTGTTGGCGACGACGATCTGGGGTTTTCCGGCAAGCTCCGGGTCGAACAGCTCGAGCTCGCGGTTGATCGTTCGCCACTCCGCCAACGGATCGTTTTCATCGATCTGCGCGGCGTCGACCAAATGAATCAGCAAATTTGTCCGCATCACGTGGCGCAAAAACTTGTGGCCCAATCCGTGGCCATCGTGAGCGCCCTCGATGAGACCTGGAATGTCCGCAACGACAAAACTTTTTCCTTCGTCATAACCGACTACGCCTAGGTTCGGCACCAACGTCGTGAAAGGATAGTCGGCGATCTTCGGTCGTACCGCGGAGATCGTCGCGATCAATGTCGATTTGCCGGCGTTGGGTAAACCGATGATGCCGACGTCCGCCAACAACCTGAGCTCGATCTCGAGTTCCCGTTCCTGTCCCGCTTCGCCGGGCTGGGCATAACGCGGGCTTCGGTTGGTCGACGAGGTGAAATGAGCGTTACCTTTGCCGCCGCGGCCGCCGGCGGCGATAACCGCTCTTTCGCCGGCCTTTTTCAGATCAGCCAGAAGCTCGCCCGTTTCACGGTCTCGAATGATCGTCCCAACCGGAACTTTGATCACGCGGTCCTCTCCGCGCCGGCCGTGACAGTCGCTGCTCATGCCAATGCCGCCGCGCCCGCCCTTGACTAACTTTTGATAGCGCAGATCCAAGAGCGTCGTCAGCTGGGAGTCGGCTTCAGCCACGACGTCGCCTCCAGCGCCGCCATTGCCGCCATCCGGCGGGCCGCGCCGAACAAACTTCTCCCGACGAAAGCTGACACAGCCGCGCCCGCCGTCACCGGCGATAACGTGAATTTTGGTTTCGTCGATGAATTTCATGCTGAGAAGCTCTCAGTGATTCAGTTGTCAGTAAGGAAACAGCGGTATTCGCCATCCGGTCGGTCTGCAATTACGCCTGACAACTGCATTCCATCATCCCCTTCTCCCAGGCAAAAAAAAAGCCCCGAAAGGGGCTTTTCCGTTGCAAGCGCTCATCTTACTGAGCTGGAAGCACAGCGACCCTTTTTCTCTCTTTGTCTTTGCGTTCGTAACGGACAGTGCCGTCGATCAATGCAAAAAGCGTAAAATCGCGGCCCATTCCGACGTTCTTTCCCGGGTGAATGCGCGTGCCGAGTTGGCGTACCAAAATATTTCCGGCGCGCACGGTTTCACCGCCGAAAACCTTTACGCCGCGCCGTTGCCCTTGGCTGTCGCGTCCATTGCGTGAGCTGCCGCCCGCCTTTTTGTGTGCCATTGGATGGTTCTCCCAACTAGGCTTCGATCGCAGTAATTTTCAACGTCGTCTGATACTGTCTGTGA